>SZPB01000266.1 GCA_030263535.1 Cytophagia bacterium CHB2 | reverse complement strand
AGATAATTGACGTGGTATTGAATGTCATCGGCCGCCAAACCGGCCACGCTCGCGCGGTTGATTGGCGCAGAATCCTTCGAACAGGACAGCACGGTAAGCGCAAGCAAAAAGGTAATCAGATGCTTCATCGACAAGCCCTCCTCAGGTTGGCTGAAATAAAAAAAGCGAGCCACTCAGTTGCTCGCCTGCAGTGCGCCGGGCCAGAAACGCAACCCAGCAGCTTGATTCATCACGATGTCTGGCTTGACCAGAATTCAAAGTTAGTGGTGCCGGGGGCGGGACTCGAACCCGCACAGGATCGCTCCCACTGGATTTTGAGTCCAGCGCGTCTACCAGTTTCACCACCCCGGCGATGAGGTCGATTTCGTCAAAAATGAAATCAGGAACAAAACAGTGACCGCTAAGATAGAAAATTCTTACAGATTATCAAGAAAAATTTTGCGGTCCGAGGCTGTTGGGGAATTCATTCATTCTGAGACAATGCTGACAAGCGGCAACCACGGAGGCTGCCAACCGCAAATGAACGCGACTAAAACGTTCTCACGTTCATTCGCGGTTTAAAGTGTCAACGACATTTTGAATTCGCTTTTGAAAGAATTATTCCGCATGCGGAGTGGGCGTTTTTGAGAATTTCAATTGTTTTGTGGAGGGCTAATTTTTCTCAACTTCATTCGGTTCAGGCTTCCTTGCCGGACGCAAGCATGAGGCTTTGTTTGCGCATTTCCGTCTCGAGGGCATGTTCCAAAAATTCGATGCCCTCGCCGTCCGTGCTCCCTTGCGCCACATAAGCCTGGGCCACGATTGTTTTCATGGCATCGCGCTGGTGGGTGACGAGATTCAATTGCAATACAGTTTTGTAGAGCTTGACTGCGCGCTCGTCTTCCTTGCCCAGGCCGAGATAGATTTCCGCCAACGGCATAAAATATTTCACCCGGGCCGGGTCGCGCTCCAGGATTTTTTCATAAATTATCGCGGCGCGTTGAAAATTTCCGCGCCAGAGAAAATAGCGGGCGCGCAGCGTCGGCGCCGAGCCGACAATACTGAACATGAACAACACCACAACAGCAGCAAACGCCCCGCCGAGATAAGGCCAGACGTCATCCAGGCGACCGGGTTCGACGGCGGTTTTTTGCTGCGTGTCGCCGCCCATGTTTTCCCAGCGTTCCTGCAGCAGATCCTCGACATCGCGATAACTCGGGTGAATGATTTTCAATTTTTCAAAACTAATGGTGGCGCGCATCCAATCTTCGTGGCGCAGCGCGTGCAAGACATCGCGATTCAAGGAATCGCGCAGCGAGATGGTCATGTTCGAAACGAATTGAGAGGGCGCCACACCGCGATTCCAGCCCAGCATCATTTCAATTTCCGCCAAATATTCGGCAACGTCACGATAGTTGGGGTTGAGGCTATGAATTTTCTGTAATGCGCGCCGGGCCATGCCCAGGTCGACGCGATCCATCGCATACAACGCATCACCATAACAACCCGCCAGAACACTGTCTGTGCTCATCTGTTTCAGGTAAGCTTCGACCTCCGTCAATTGCGCGCGCGTGTCCCTGAAATTGGGATCATTGTCAAGAATTCTTTCAAACACGAGAGCGGCATAGGTCCAATGCTGCCGTTGCCTCGCCGCCAAACCGGTAGAATATTCAATCTCAAGATGTTTGTGATCCACTAGCTTTTTTTCCGTTCTGCTCCGATTGCCGGAACGATCTGCTAAGCCGGACAGGCCTGCCGTATCCGGCGCCGGGTTAGCGTCGAGTAGCAAAGTTTGACTCTCAGGAGTTGCAGGCGCTGATTCGCCGGCACGGTTTTGCAGGGAGTCGCCAATTATGTGATTCAAAACAGTGCTTGAATCTGGGGCGCTCGTTTGCGCGTGCATGTTGACGGTTAGGAGCAGCAAAAATGCGGCGGCGAGACGGACGGCCCCACCCTTCCGTAAGATTGAGTTACGGTTGCCTCGAAGATTACGCTTATCCAGATTTGACAAGTTAGAGTACTCGACCTGATTAAAACAACTTTGCATAAGGTTTGTTCGGATTGCCTCGCAACAAGGCATTTTCATCATGACATGTTTAAACATGCTAGCTGGGGTGACTGTGCTTTGGGGAGGGTAAGTCATGGGAATCAGCCAAGAAAAGTTCTTTGAGATCATACTGCTGCCTGTGCGCAAAACGTGAATCTCGAAATGTCCAGCGCGGATAACGAACGAACCGCGCTTAACGCAATGAATCCTGGGGCGCTCCACCCTTGAGAATTTGATGCAACGGCTAAACTGTTGCAGGAACATGATCTCAAAATAGCGCTTTTCAGGTTGCCGTTTCTGAGACAGAACGGTAACACGGTCCCGATGAGGCGCCGTTTTGCGAAGGTCTGTTCGCGCGTCAGCTCTGACAAACAACGTATCTGAAAAGAGACAATAATCCTTGCGTTACCCGCTGAAGATTCATGCTTGCCAGAAATCTAGTGTAGGAGATAATGCGCCCTTGTGCAGAAAAATTTTGAGGGGATTTGAGACCATTGTCGCCGCTAACAACTTCGTCGGCCGGAGTGATGCGGGAAGGAAAAAATCCATGCGAGGCAAAAAATTAACGCGGGGTTTCCGTTATGCAAGACACCTGATTCCAAAGCCTGGTATTTTTTGAAAATGAATGACAATAAAAAAAGCCGCCCCGTTAACCGGAGCGGCTTTGGAAGCAGTTGGAGTGATTCTCAGTTGAAGCTGTAGCGCAAGCTGAACTGAATTCGGAAAACATCGAATTCGGTCGCAGTCGGCTCGTAGGTTTTGGAAATCAGGTTGGTGCCGATGTTGCGCAGGCGGTAAAGCGCCCGGCCTTGAGCATCAGCGCCGCGCGCGATCAACGGCTGGGTGGTGACCAGACGCTGCGCCACGCCCCAGTTTTTGTTGATGAGATTGCCGACATTCAGGAAATCGACGCGGAGCTGCAGGCCATTGCGTGTGGCGCCGACATTCGTGAACAAATCCTGCGCGATGCTGAAATCTGCGCGGTAAACCATGGGAAGAGAAATCGCGCCGCGCTCGGCGTACTTGCCGCGGTTCTTGCTCAGATACGGATCTTGCTGAATGAAGGCTTCCCACGCATCTTGTTGCTCGGCGACCGTGAAGGTTCTTCCCGAGGAGGTGAACTCTTCAAAGTTCATCTCAGACCTGTCATTCGGAATATAAATCAAGTCATTGCTGGTGCCGCCGTCGCCGTTGAGGTCGCCACTATACGCATAGCTGGCCGCGCGAGAAAAGGTTACGAAAGGATCCGCGGGAAAATTGCGCGAACCTTCCCAGAACAAGGACACGGTTGTGGCGCCAAAACTGAAGTATTCCTTGCGATAGGATACCGCCGCCAAAACCCGGTGTCCGGGCGAGTTGACAGAAAATGCTACGCCCGGGTTGTTCGGATCGCCGGAGTGTTGATTATTATTCCACGAACCAAAGGCAATGGAACCCGGATCAACCGTATTCTTCGAAATGCCGTAGCTATACGCTGCTTTGGCATACAAACCGTTTTCGAACGGTTTTTCCAAAGACGCAGCCAAGCTATAGGAGTAACCTTCGTTCTGATTTTTCAGAACAATGGCGCTGGTGATGTTGCTGTTAATTCTGTTGCCGGTAGTCCAGCGAGGACGGTTATCCACACCGGCAAAGTTGGTGTTGGCAGGCGCCAGGTTGGCATTGATGTAATAAATGCCGTTCACGTCTTTGCCGTAAATGAACTCAGCCGTACCAATCAAGCCCCACCACGGCAGTTTTTGATCAACAGCAAGGTTGCTACGCCACAATTGCGGAAATTTGAAATTCGGATCGGTAAAAGCCAAACCGTAGCTGGCGGCCGGATTACCAGTCACGTTGCTGGGCTTGTAATGATTGGGATCGGGATGGAACGGCCTGGCAGTGGTGTTATCCAATTGCGCAAAACCGGTGAGCACGCCGTTTTCACCAATCTGATTCGAAATCCATACGTATGCCGGACGGCCGGTGAAGATGCCGGTTCCGCCGCGCACTTGCGTGTTGCGGTCGCCCGTCACATCCAAATTGAAACCAACGCGCGGCGACCAGAGAATATTGGTATCCGGAAGTTTGTCTGTGGCATACTTGACGGTGGCGCCGGTTTCATCACGGAAGTTAAGGCCGTCAACTTGCGTATTGGTAAAGCCAGTTTTGCTGAACTTCGGCGCATCAATGCGCAAACCCAGCGTCATTCTGAGCTTGTCATTGACCTGCCATTCATCCTGGGCATACAAACCGGCATAGAATACCTTCAGCGGTTGTACCGGCTTCTCTTGGCCGGGGATGTTGGACCACCGCACCTGAAAACGCCGCAGCGTCACGGGAGAAGTCGTCCTGTTCGGATTCGCCAGGTAATCGTTGGCATCGGTGTAGAAATCTTCCAGGGAGTTGTAGACATAGACGCTTTGCGAACCCGGGAAAAACACGTTTTCGGATTCGTAGCGTTCCGCGCTCAACCCGAACGTGAGGTTGTGATCGCCCTTGTACATGGTGAAATTATTCTGCAACTGAAAGCTCTTGTACCGCAGTTCGTTGTTCGGCGTGAAGGGTTCAAAACCGAACGAAGTATAAGACGAGCCGTCTTTCAGAATATCTACCATCGGGAAGAAATCGCCGACATAGCCGCGGCTTTCATCGCTGTAATTGTAACCAACCAAGAGATTGTTGGCCATGTTTTCGCCGATGATCGAATTCCATTCACCGACGATGGAACGGATGTTTTCCAGAATCTTGTAATTCGAATTCTGGAAATTCATAGAGTTGGTATTGGTTCTGCGGTTGCCAAAACCCAAGGACGACGAGTTTGACATCAACACATCGGTATCGGAGTTCAGGTGGTTGTAACGCACGCTGAATTTGTTGCGCGGGTTGAGGTTGAAATCCAGTTTTCCGATGAAGCGCAAGGCCGGCGTTTCGAAATCGTAGCCTTGATAACCGCCAGTTTCATAGCCAAAGTTCGAGCGCAAATAGCTGCTCAGCGCATTCAGGTCGGAGGCCAGCACGCGGGTTTTATTTCCGCCCACGGTCTCGCCGCCAAGGTTGGCCGTGAAATCCGTACCCGGGCGGGTAAGTTTGTCATCTTCAAAGCTGGCAAAGAAAAACAATTTGTTTTTGATGATGGGGCCGCCCAAGCGCAGGCCAAGTTGTTTGTAGTCGAACGTGCCCGGCAGGTACTTTTGATCGCCGGCATCTTCGCCATAAAGGCCCTCATTGCGAAAAAGATAGTAGACCGAGCCGACAAACTCGTTGGTGCCGCTTTTGGTCACCGTATTCACGCCCGCGCCGACGAAGTTGCCCTGGCGCACATCATACGGCGCAATATTCACCTGGATTTGCTCGATGGCATCCAAAGAAATCGGCGCAACGTTCGTCCGTTCGCCCGGGCTGCCGGCCAAGCCAAACGAATTGTTGAAATAGGAGCCATCAACCGTGATGTTGTTGAGGCGGTTATCCATGCCGACAAACGAATTGCCGCTGCCGGCTTGGGGCGTCAAACGGGTAAAATCAGAGATGTTTCTGGTGATGGTGGGCAGCGCTTGAATGGCGGTGGTGCTCACGGAGGTCGCGGCGCCGGTGCGCGAAGCGCTAAACACTGCGTCACGCTCTGCCACAACCGTGACTTCCGCAGCTTGCAAAGCTTCTTCCACCAATCTGAAGGTCAAGCGGCGATCTTCGCCGAGGCCGAGGAAAATGTTCTCAGCACTTTCTCGTTTGTAGCCAATCAAGCTGGCGGTAACCGTGTAAGGCCCGCCGACACGCACGCCAGGGATGTTAAAGCGGCCATCGTTACGCGAGGCAGCGCCGAAAATTGTGCCGCTGGGATTATGAACGGCCACAACATTGACGCCAACGAGCGCCTGACCGTTCTGGTCAACCACCACGCCGTTCAACGCGGCGGTTGTCACGCCTTGCGCATGCGCTGATCCGGCAAAGCCGAACACGAGCAGCATGGCAACGGCAGACAGGCCGAGCTTCAGCATGGAGACTTTACCTCTGTTGCAATGCATCGGAAACCCTCCGTAAGTTTGGTTAAGGAGTTGATAGAATTTGTGCGACTGTTCGAGAATGCTGGTTTTGTAGCATCGAGAGAAGATAAAGAGGTGTTATTAACGCAAGGTTAGAAGAGTTTTAGCAATAAATTAACTTTGTGCTCCTCACGGTTCGGGCAATAAAAAAGGCGTCATCAGCCCATGCTGATGCGCCTTAGAATTTCATTATTTCCAAGTTAAATGAACTAAGCGACGTCATGTTTCCTCTCCTCCAAGAGTTTTTTGACGCGCTAATATGGATAATTTATTTTGAAAAGGCAACATTTTTTTCCGCCTTGTCACATTCGTATGTCATGATTAGAAAGTTACTTAACGTGCAAAATTTTACGGATTTGCTGAAATCCTTGCAGGTTTGTTTTGATAAAATAAACTCCTGGCGCCAGCGAAGCACTTGCCGGCTGCCAGGTAAACGTCCAAACCCCGCCGCCGGATCGACGCATCACCTCCTCTGCCACCCGCGCCCCGAGCAGATTGAAAATTGTCACGGTTGGGGCATCGGTAAGCTCCAACGGTGTGCGCAATGCAATTCGAACCCGGGTGTGAAAGGGATTGGGATAAGCTTGCAACTCGAATGAAGCAGGCGTCATGCGACTTTGTGCAACCGCGCTACCCGGAATGCCTTTATAAATGCTGAGGCCGCCCGCACTCTCGCCGACAATCACATCCATCGCGCCGTCGCCGTTCAAATCCGCGAACGCGGGCTTGGCATGCACGCCGACATTGATGCCCGCAAACTCCGGTTCCACGAAAATGAACGAATCCGGCGTCGCGCTTCCCTGATAATAAAGGATATGCCCTTCATACAATCCGATAAACAAATCGAGAAGGCCATCGCGATTCCAATCGTACAAAGCGGGCGCGCTGTACTGCACCGGCAATTCCGGTTTGATTCTCTGGCGGAATTGGAATCGGGATTGCTGGCGCGTACCGGTGTTTTCCAGAATCGTGACTCCGCCCTCGATCTGCTCGCCTAAAAATAAATCATAATCGCCGTCGTTGTCATAATCCGCCAGATGGGGAACGGTATAACTGCGGCCGGTGGCATTTTCAATCTCCAAATTATTCCGAACGAAACTGGGTAATTGCGGCGTACCGATATTGCTAAAATAAACCACACCCCCGCCAAACGTTGTGCCGGTCAAAAAATCAAGATCCCCATCCGCATCAAGATCGCCGAATGCCGGCGTCAGCCAAAACGCTTGTTCGGTGTTTTGAAAATTATCCGTGCTCCAACGAAATGCTGGCGCTTCTGTTGTGCCGGTGTTTTCAAAAAACGTGAGCCGGCCGTCAAAATCCCCAATGAACATATCTTGATCGCCGTCGCTATCGATATCGGCAAACGCCGGCGCGCTATAACTGCCAACGTCGATCATCGTCAAGAAATTATTCGTGGCGATTTTCAACTGCGGGAAAGCCGGCGTGCCGACGTTTTGATAAAAAATGAAATTGTTCGTGTTTTGATTTTGGCAGGCCACAAAGAAATCGACACCACCGTTGCCGTCGATATCGGCGAAGCGCGGAATGTTGTAGCCCAGCGTATGCACCGGCCGTGTGGCCGGAAACAAGCTGTCGGCAATCACGATCGTGGCATTATGAGGTGTCCCGTCGTTACGCAGAAAATAAACACCGGAATGAAAAAAATCGCCATAAAACAAATCGGCGTCACCGTCGTTTTCAAAATCGGCAAACACAATGCCGTTGGCGCCGTGCGCGGCGGTTGCGGCCGGTCCCGGCGTAATGAGGCCGCCGGAAATGATTCTCAGATTTTGCCATGCACTCGTTTCAAAAAGAAATGCCGGCGTATCGGGGTCGCCGACATTTTGATAAAATTCAATATAGCCCAAAACATTGCCGCTGAAAAAATCATAATCGCCGTCTGCGTCAATATCCGCGAATGCCGGAAAGCTGGTGTAATCGATTCTCACCGCCTCGCCCGCGACGTCGGTTACGCTGTTCGTTTCAAAAACAAAGCTCGCGGTTTGCGCCGTGCCGGCATTGCGATAAAAAGCCAGACCGCCGAGATTGTTATCCTGATAAAAATCGTAATCGCCATCGGCATCGATATCAACAAAATAAAACCAACTGCGAATCTCCCAACCGGCGTAGCGACTCGTCACAAATCGAAACCGCGGTATGTTTGCGTCGCCAATGTTCTCTAAGAATGTCATGCGTTTGCGGAATGGCGAAAAGACGAAAAGATCGAGATCATTGTCGCCGTCAATATCGAGAAATTGCGGGATGAAATAATCCAAACCGCCGTAAAACGGGAACTCCAAAAGCTGGCCGTTCTGCTCCACCGGCGCGAATTGTATGGCCGGTTCCAATTGTTGGGCAGACAGGGACCGCAAATTGAGTGAGATTCCGATCAAGATGAGAACCACGAACAGAGATGGCGAGGCGGGTTTGGGTACGAATCGAATGAAGGTTGGCATCGGCAGAGTTAATTGTGGCAAGGATTTTTTAAGGATAGCAGAAAAAAAGTCATCAGCACAAGATTATCATGAAAGACGGGAAGCTACAAAGACGTCGCGAAAAAAATCTCTGCGAGGCCTTTGCAACTCCCCGTTTTTGCGTGCCTTCTTTTTTGGGATTGCGGGCTGGGTTTGGCGCTATTCGTTTTTGGCTTCGATTACGCCGCACGCCACGCGCGCGCCGGCGTTGCCCGTGGGCTGTGTTGTGAAATCATCAGGATCCGCGTGTACGATCACGGCTTTGCCGACGATGGAATTTTCCCCATTCAACGCAAGATGCATATCCATCCAATCGAGATGCGCATTCCCCGTGCTGTCTGCCACAATGTTGCCAAGATCGCCCATGTGGCGGTTGGCTGAGTCCGGGGCTGAATGTTGCATCGTGGAGGGATTGTAGTGCCCGCCTGCAGAGCTTGCATCCGGCGCGCTACAATCGCCCTTTTCATGAACATGAAAACCATGGATGCCGGGCGTCAATCCGAAGAGATCGGCGACAACATGCACGTGGCCTTCCATTTGCGTAAAGGTCACCGTGCCGGTCACCGAATTGTTGGCGGTGGGCTGCAACACGGCCA
>SZPB01000265.1 GCA_030263535.1 Cytophagia bacterium CHB2 | reverse complement strand
TTTGATCTTCCCGGAAGCCGGCTGGACCTCGGCCGGCGCGATCGTGCCGCAACGGATCAACGGGCGCTTCGTCATGTACTTCAGCGACCGCCAAAATCTGCGCCTCGCTTATTCCGAAAATCTGCTGCAGTGGCGCGCGCAAGAGGCGCCGGTGATGCAACCGCGCGCGGAGATGTTCGACAACGCCGCGCTTGTTCCCGGTCCGCCGCTGATTCTCGGCAATGAGGTGATACTGTTTTATAACGGCATTTCACCAACCCGGCGCGCGCAGCCGGCGCAAGCGGTTTTTTCGCTGCAAAGTCCCGAGACGTTGTTAGCGCGCAGTGAGCGGCCTTATTGGAGCATGTCCGCACCAAATGCCGAGGAATCGACTTCATTGTTTCTTGCCGGGTTGGTACGATTTCAGGAGGAGTATTTTTTGTATTTTGATATCAATGAAGAAGCGGTGGGAGTTGCCGTGAGCAAAAATTTTGCAGCTCAAATCCGTGCGCAAAAATAATGCGGCATTAGCGCTTGAAGCGCCGTGCTCGTTGCAGGATCCGTTTCCAAAAACTCGCTTTGCTTTGAATCAACGATTCGAATGATTGTTCGGGCATAGCCATTGGGGGCGGATCTGTTTCCTCGCTGGATGCCAGCCGCTCCGGCTCTAACGGCTGAGCTTCCGCGGGCGGAAGTTCTGTTTCTGCTGCCGGCGGTTCTATTGCCGGAGTTTCCGTCACCGGGTGTTGCTCTTCCGTTGGCGCCACGGCAGCCTTCTCATTCGCCAGATCATCGATTAAGATATACTGGCAAGCCTCACTTTCCGCGCCGCGAAAAAATCCTATCTCCTCGCGCACCGGATCGACCACCAGGGCAATTTGCCATTCCTGGCTGTAAAACTGTTTTTGGTTCGCCTGATCCGTCCCCGACATAAAGATGCCAAAATTCGGATGAGAATGATACCAGCCAATCTTGCGCGTCTCGCCCTGCGTTTTATCCCAGATTTTATCGACTTCATCATTGAGGCGTCGAAATTCTTTGGTCGAGACTTCAACGGCAACGATGCTTGCATTCGTGTCAACGGCCGCAACGGCTTCTTGCACCTCAATCCACAACACTTTTCGGATAGGATCCGAATAAGCATTCCCCAACAACAGGCCGAAGCATTCGTGCGACAAATCCCGTTGCGCGTGTTCTTTGACTTTCGCCAAAAGGGAGTTGCGAACAAAAATGACGTGCTTTCGAGCATTGGCGGGTTGCGCCCAGTCAGGCGGTATCACACGCGAAGGAGGTTGGTAAACGCGGCGTTCCGTGACGATGAATTGACCGGCCGGCCGGGATGAGCGCCGGCGATTTGAGCGAGGGCGTCTGCGAAAAAAACGAAGAAATGCCAATGACATTGCAACAAACCTTTACGAACCGAGCGCTACTTGATCAGCAAAATTGGGGAGAGGCAGCGCCGCAAAAATCAACGGCGATTCCGGTGAGTTGGACTGCACCCTGTTATGTTTCTAGATTACGCGCTTACTTGCGATAAATGGATTTGACGGCCAGCGCTGGCGCCGCTTCTCCCACATCCGGCAATCTCGTGTTATCCACCGGCACGAGGTTACGATTTTTTTTGAACCAGGCCAGCGCCTCACGATTCGCGGGGCTTTTGCTGTCAATCAACTCCGGCCGGAACTGAATATATTTAGCCAGACGCAGGCAAAAGGCGGCCAAGCCTTCTTCGGCAGAGTATCGCCCCACGCAGACGCTGCCATTTTTAAACACATGCGGATGAAAAAGAACCGGACGGGAAATGAATTTTGCAATCGGCGGCTTATCCGGATATTCCGCCAGGAGCTTGATGACCACAGTGTGACCTCTGTGAAAGTCAGAAGGCCCGATCAAGCCGGTCAAATCGTATTCGACAACATATCGTTCCGGCGGTTTGCGCCGGTCAGCAGCTTCCCAGCGAATGATGCCATTGCGCAACGTTTGCATCGCCAGAAAATCCTGCTGCAGGCGCACGAGGCGTGACATCATGATTCGGCTCCGGCGGCCGGCGTTTTGAGCGGGGTTGGGGCGCCGCCGCGCTGCACCACTGCGACGCGAATACGATCACCCGATTCCACTCTTAAAGAAGACAGGGTTTGCCCCTCGCCCAGTTCTCCCTTGCCTTTCACCGTCAGCCCGTATTCTTCATCCTCGCCGGTTAAAGGAGGGATGAATTCAACTTGAATCAAATTTTCAACAATCTGTTCACGGGTCATGTCGGAAGACACTTCGACGTCCATTTCCGAGTCATCGCTGACATTGATAAACGTCAGATTGATCGTTTCGGCCATTCCTTAGCTCCTATAGCATCTCTGAAAAATTGCAATTTTGCTGCGCCAATCCCGGTAGGGTTTCGGCGAAATCGTTCGCCAATTCAACGTAATGCATTTGACCCTGCCGATCTTGCGCCCCGTAAATGTGCATGAGAGGAAATCCTAACTTGTTGAGTGTCAAATCCAGCAGTTGTTCGCGCGTTTCCTTCATGCCGGCTTCGGCGAGATCCAAACTGTCGCTCAGATAGTGGAGCTGCAGGCCCTCGCGATCGCCGGCGCGGCGGCAATGGCGGCACTGCAACTCGTCGCTTTTCAAACGATGCAGTGGGCGCATGATTTCGGTATATTCAGCGCAATGCGAGCATTCAACGCCGGGCACAAAGCTGTTGGGAAATTTGACGACCGGCTCTTCGATGCCGGCCTCATGCAACGCGCGCAAAAGGCCTCGGAGAGTCGTTGTGCGTGTGCCGCCCGCCAGCCGCAGAAATGCCGGTAAAGGCTGAAGCGCCTGACATTCACAGTGCGGGCGCGGCAAGATTGTGGTGGCGTCGAAATAGGGCGTCGCGCTGCTGCCGTCATATTGAATTCTGACGCCGTTTAAGTGAAGGCGCCCGTGCAGCCACTTGAGCGCATGCTCGACTTGCATCGCCGCGATCACTGCCGAGGTCACCTGCACGGTAGCGAGCTTGCCCTGGGCATAGCCGCGCCGCAATGTTTGAAAACAGGAATCATAGCGTGCGTTTGCCCCCTCGCGCTCCCGCTTCGTTGTGGCGCAACTGAAACAGGACGAAAACGGCGGTTGAAAAAGATAAATACTGCCCGCCAGCTCGCGAATGCCGGCGTCCAGATAGGGCTTGCCGGTGAGCAGGCACGCGCGATTTACGGCCAGCCGCGCTTCGATATTATCCAAACATCCCAAAACGATATCGAGCCGACGATAGACGCCGAGGCCCAAATCCCACACCACATCACCATCAAAAGCTTCCACCACCGCTGCTGGCTCAACGTTAAGCTCAAGCGCGCGTTGCGCGGCGACGCGCGCTTTGCGCTTGCCCAAATCATCTTGCCGAAAAAGCGCGGTACGGCTCAAATTCGAAACTTCGATATCGTCAAAATCAACGATCAGCATATACCCGACGCCGACGAGCGCCAGGTTCTTGGCGACTTCATTGCCAAGCGCGCCGGCGCCGATGATCATCACGCGTGCTTGCCGCAGTTTTTCCTGGCTCCACCAACTTATTCTCTCTTGCCGATCGGTGGCGGTCTCGTGGCGGCGTCCGGTTGTTTTGATGCGAAATGCCATATGCGAAAAAGTTTTGCCTTGTGCTTGCGCCGCTTCAGGCCACGCGCTGTATTTCGTGCGAACCGCAGCGAAAGCAGCGCCGCGGCGCCGCGAGATGGTGCCAGCAATTGGCATGATAAAGCTGGCCGCATCTGCGATTCCGGCAGCGCACCCAGCCGGGCAGAACGATTTGCTGCTGCCGCCGTTCCATCGTCTCCCGCGAACGCGGCGAAAAAAAAATTATGATGACGGCCATCACCCGCAGCAGGCGCAAGCGGAGAATTTGCGTCGTGTAACTTTGACGCCGAAAATAGGGATCATCGGTAATCGCATGCCGGCAATAGGAACATATTTTTTGATCGCGATACCGCACGACGTTGGCCGGCAGCTTCGCTCCCGCCGGAGATGAGGAAACGCGCGCGTTTTTTGCTTTCGCTTGGCTTTGCCGCACGATTGGCCGAAAAATCGGGCTCACGCGGCTTGCTCCCGCGGAACGGCATTGAACATAGCATACCTCGCGTTTGAGATTGGTGCGACTGCAATCCCGCATTCGCCGGAGTTGTTATGTCGCCTCGACAATCTGCAACATGGAATACTACATGCCATTTCGGGTGATTGCAGAGAAGGATAATTAACGGAGTTTGAGGGAAGGCTTCTGCATCCAGGAGTTTATGAAGGTACATCATCGGCACATTTGACAACAACGTCATCACCGCTGCCTAGGGAAGGGCAGGCAAAGATTGCGACTATTTATGACGACTGTACGCTTTGCCTTGCAAGAGACTTCCCCGGTGCGCTTGGCAATTTACAATGCTTTTGGCAATGAAATTCGGCTGGTGCTTTCCGGATATTTACCCGCCGGCGAGCATCTGGCCCAGTGGGACGGCACAGACAATCAGGGCAACCTCGCGGGACATGGTGTGTATTTTTACCGGCTTGACAGCCCGTGCTTTCACACCGTTCGAAAGCTCTTAAGAAAATAGCCACAACCTGAAGCGGTGACATTCTCTCCCCGATTGCTAACATCAAATCCCTGCCATTGAAACTGGCGCAACGCGCTCGCCTGCAATCAGTCAAGCGACGCTGCGCCAGTATGAATTCCGCCGTATCAAGATTCGTTCATCAGCTCACTTCAAAAGAAGCATGGTTTTGGCGCTTTCGTGATTGCCGACTTTCAAACGGTAAACATAAATACCGCTGGCGAGATTTCTGCCGCTGGCATCCCTGCCATCCCAACTTACCGTATGCTCACCTGCCGGCATAGGCGCTGATAGGAGTGTCCGCATTTTCTCTCCGGTCACGTTGAAAACCGATAACTCAGCCACCCCGGCCTGGCGCAACTGAAATGCAATTTTCGTTTCAGGGTTGAAGGGATTCGGAAAATTCTGTGATAACTCAAAGGCGTCCGGTATTGCCTCACGCCCGGAATGAGACGCCACCGAAGTGGTGGTCGAAGCCAAACGGCTGAAGCTTGCGGCCTCGGTGAAATTGGGATTCGTTTCGCCGTCCTGGCTCACGGCCATTGCGACATAGAAGTTGTTCTTCGAAATCCAGATATAATCAATGGTGGTTGTCGTGTCGGCAAGAAAAACAGTGCCGGAAAAGATCGTCTTGGTAATTGTCTCGCTATTGCCGCGAATGCGCAAGCAATCAAAATCGCCAATGGGCAAACGCACCTGCCCCCAGCCGTCGACGGTGTTGCTGGTGTTGGAGGTGGTTATGATGGCAAATGTTTGCGGATCACCGAACGTATCGGACTCCGCTACATTCCAGGTTGCGCCAAATTGCAAAGGAAGCGGCGTAACGTCACCGGCTTCTTCAGAGTTGGCAAATGAGGTGTCCGGCGTGATAACTCCCGAACCCACCGTTTGCGCGCTTGCGCTTGTGACTTGCAAGTAAAGATAAAACTCGCTGCCCGGTTCGGCCGGGAAGGTGGTCTTTTGCACAAAATTGGCTTGCGGAAATTGCGCGGCGAACGGCGTGCCTTGCCGGTTCACGAATTGATTCGTGTAACGCTCGGCTTGTATCGTCACGCTGCGAAAATCCCACGTTTGATTGGCGCCCGCAGAACCGACGTTGACCGAGACGCCAAACGTTGTATCCGATTCGACTTCATGCGTTTTGCCGATCAATCCTAGTACATCAGTGGAAGTCACCGTGATTTGGGCCTGCGTGCCCGTCGCCCAAACGAATAATGCCAGAGCTATCAACTTCGTAACATTCAATCCTGCCTTCATAGAGTCCTCCATAAAACGTTGGGAGATAAAAAAAGCATTTTTTCGCAAAGTTGCCGTGTTCACAGTCGCAACCGTGCGACAAAAATGCAGCGAATTACCGCACAAAATAAGGAAGGACAAAAGGAAAAGCAAGAAATGAAATCACATGCAATTGAATTAGATCATTTGATCTACCTCCCGAAGCCGCGGCGGTTGCGATATTCCAGCTTGACATTGAAAAGAGTTTCGGGTAAGTTTGCCGCGTCCGAATTAGACAAAGACTGCATGAGCCTACACGCCGTAAACAATATATGCCGCGCAAGAAGTTGAAGCGTTTTGCCGAGTTGGCAACATTTCCAAATGTTTTTTATGATCCGTTTGCGATGAAGGGCCGCTGGCGCGAGCTGTTCTTTCAAAATGATCATGCTCTCACGCTGGAGCTGGCCTGCGGCAAGGGTGAATACACGCTTGCCCTTGCCCGAAAATATCCTGAGAAAAATTTCATTGGTGTTGACGCCAAAGGAGCCAGGCTGTGGACCGGCGCAAAAACTGCGTTACTCGAGAATCTTCCAAACGCCGCATTTTTAAAAGGGCAAATTGAGCAGATTGCATTGTTTTTTGCGGAGCAGGAAGTGCAGGAAATTTGGATTACGTTTCCGGAGCCTTATCCCGAAAACGCGAAGGCGAAGAAACGCTTGACCGCGCCGCGCTTCTTAAACGAATATCGCCGCATTTTGCCGCCGGGCGGCATGATTCATCTCAAAACAGATGATCTCGATTTGTTTAAGTTCTCTTTGAAAGCCGTGCAGGCCGAAGGAGGCGTCATTCACGAAGCCTTGCCCGACTTGTATCAAGTCCCCGACGACGGCGAGTCAACCGCGATTCAGACGACCTATGAACGTCGCTATCTAACCGAGGGGAGAACCATTAAATATTTGCGTTTCAGCCTATGAACTGTTGCACGGTGGAAGGCACCAACAAGTTCTTCAATACGCAGGCCGGCAGCATGATCAAACGTTTCAAGAAGCGAGGGCTGCGTGCCGAACAAAAATTGCTGGTGGAGGGCATTCAGCAAAACCGTTTGGCGCAGGACGAGATTCTTGAAATCGGCTGCGGCGTGGGCGCGCTGCATCTCACGCTGCTCAAACGCGGCGCAACCAAAGCCACCGGCATCGACATCTCCAGCAAAATGATCGCCACCGCCAAACAACTGGCAGCCGAAATGAACGTGCAGCATCGCACGCATTATCAACAAGGCGATTTTGTTGCGCTGCATGAACACCTGCCGGCGGCGGATATCGCGATTCTCGACAAAGTGGTGTGCTGTTACACGGATGCCCGGACGCTGATTGTGCACTCGACTGCCAAAACGCGCAGACTCTACGCCGTCAGTTTTCCGCGGCAAAGCCGGTTCGTGCGCATGATCTTCCGGCTGACAGCGTCATTCCTGAAGTTGCTTCGGCAGTCATTTCACCCTTACTATCATTCACCGGCTCAAATCGAGAAATGGATCGCGGAACAAGGGTTTGAAAAAAAATACCAAGCGAATACATTCATCTGGGCGGTGCAGGTTTACGATCGCAAGAATGAAGCGAGTTTATCTCGTGCTTAAGTTTGAAGGAAAGTTATGAAAGCGATTCGCATTCACCAACATGGCGGAGTCGAAGCACTCGTCTATGAAGATATTCCGGTTCCAAAACCGGCGGCCAACGAAGCGCTCGTGAAGGTGGCGGTGAGCGGGGTGAATTTTATAGATGTTTATCATCGCATCGGATTCTACCAAGTGGCGTTGCCGTTCACCCCCGGCAGTGAAGCTGCCGGCGTGGTGGAGAGTATTGGCAGCCAGGTGACGGAGGTTCGCGCCGGACAACGCGTAGCCTTTGCGATGACGCCCGGCAGCTATGCCGAATATGTGCTTGTTCCCGCCGCGCGGCTGGTTGTCCTGCCGGAGAAAATTTCATTCGAGGCTGCCGCCGCTGTGATGTTGCAGGGCATGACGGCGCATTACTTGACGCACGCAACGTATGCGCTCAAGGCGGGAGAAACGTGCCTGGTGCATGCCGCTGCCGGCGGCGTGGGATTGTTGCTGATCCAAATGGCGAAACGTCGGGGCGCACGAGTACTGGGCACCGTTTCCACCGAAGAAAAAGCCCAACTTGCGCGCGCGGCCGGCGCGGAGGAAATCATTTTCTATACGCGACAGGATTTTGCCGGCGAAGTAAAACGCTTGACGGAGGGCAAAGGCGTTGACGTGGTTTATGATTCGGTGGGCAAAACGACTTATGAAAAAAGCCTGGCGTGCTTGCGGCCGCGCGGTTATCTCGTGCTGTTTGGGCAATCGAGCGGCGCCGTCCCGCCCATTGACCCGCTCATGCTCAGCGCGAAGGGGTCACTTTTTCTCACGCGTGCGACGCTGATGCATTACATGGCAACTCGCGAGGAATTACTGCAGCGCGCCGGCGACGTGCTGAATTGGACGGCAAACGGCGAGTTGACGCTGCGCATTCATCGTGTGTTTGGACTCGCGGAGGCAGGGCAAGCGCATACGCTGCTGGAGAGCCGGCAATCTTCCGGCAAATTGCTGCTAAAACCGTGAATCGGATTTTCGCGAATTTTTAGTTTTGTTTTATTCGTAGAGAAAAGCCTCACGCAAAGAACCCGCAAATTTTTTCTTTGCAGAACCATTGCGGCTCTAACTTCGGCGAGCTCAGTCGAGCCGCATCTTTGCGTGAAATGTTTTTGCTTTTAAAGCAAAGATTTCATTTTTAATGGACTAATTGCTTTGGGGCGGGTAAATCACCAGGGTGCCAGATTTTTTGGCGCCTTCGTTCGCGATGATTAACGTGCCGTCCTCGGCAATCGCCAAGCCTTCAGGCTGATCGTGAACGGATTTGGGCAATGTTGAAACGGCCAATAATTTGCCTTCGCTGTCAATCTCGGCAATGGCAAGTCCGTTGGAGGCCAGAACAAAAAAATGGCCGGTGCCGGGATGGCGTTCGATGGCAGAAGGATTGAATTCCTTCCGTCCGGTTTGTGATAAAATCTCCTGCAATGAAAGCAGAAAGCGGGGTTTGCTTTCTAATGTGCGCGTTTTAAGCGAGAAGGCATATATCGCTTTCGTTTGCCCCAATCCTTTGCCGGGGTCTGCTTTGCAGACGAGCAGCAAGCTCTCGGTGTCGGAATCATAAGCCAGCCCCTCAACATCATTCGCAACACTCAACTTCGTGGCGAATCGTTGGTAATCGACGTGCTGCTCGTTCTGGGCTTCACGAAAGCGATGAACGACGCCCTCGCTGGTCACCAAGAAAACCGTGTCTTTGCGCGCCGCAATTCCCTCAAAATCTCC
>SZPB01000264.1 GCA_030263535.1 Cytophagia bacterium CHB2 | reverse complement strand
ATTATAATTCGGGTTGCGCGAAGACACGCCATCAACAACATAGAGCATTTCACCGGTGCGGCCGCCGCGCACGTTAATGTGCAACCCCTCTCCGACCACGCCGGGCTGGCGCGCCACGAGATCCCGCACATCGGCAACCGTCGGCATGTTGGCAATGCGATCCGAAGACACGCGATACGAGCTGAATGTCACATCTTTTTCGATAATCGGCCTTTCTGCGACGACCGTCATGCCCTCCGTGATCTCCAGCACCGTCGGTTTCAGTGAGAAATCAATTTTCGTGGTCAGATCAACCGCCACCTTGACATTCGTGACGGTTACCGGTTCAAAACCAATGACCGTCGCCTTGACGGAATATGTTCCCGGCGGCACTTGTAAAATGAAGTAATAACCATTAACATCTGCAGCCGTGCCCATCGTTGTGCCAACAATCTGAACGCTTGCCCCGGCCAACGGCTCACCAGTTTGCTTGTCAACAACTCTGCCGGTGATTTTTCCCGTGGTGCCGGCAAAAATTAAAGTTGTGAATGCAAGCGACTGCATTACAAACACGACAACAGCAAGAAATTTCGAGTTGCTAGGTTTCATGGCCAAACCTCCGGATGAGGGCGAAGCCGGGTGTGAGCACGAGTTCTCTGAAATTTCGTGGCCCCATGCCGAATTCGCTTGCCTTCAAAACTGATAACCGAATGAAAAAGTGATTTCGTTGAAGCGTTCTTCTGTCGAGGAAATTCTTTCATTGTAATAGTCGCCGGCATCAAGCCACCAGGCTGTATCGCTGGTCCCTAGTTCGACTGCGGCGTCAAGCGTCCACGCGGCGCGCCGGACTCCCGCCCCAAAGGTTAAGGCTTTCACCTTAATTTGCTCGCCAAAGTATTGCCCTTGAAAGTAGCGATCTTTGTAAGGCCGAGGTTCGGTGTAATAACCGAAACGCAGCGGGAAATCCGCCCATTTCGCCGAGGCCAGATATTCCACGCCCGCCCGCACAACGTTGCTGTTCAACAAACCAGTCGCAACAGGATTCCCGTTGGTGCTCTGCTTTGCCTCCGACCAGGCGCGATTTTCATAATCAACTGCGAAGGTCATTCGCGACATGGGCCTGAGCGCAAGTCCAACGCAATAAAAAAGTGGAATCTCCAGCTTGAATTGATCCAGGTCTTCAGGCGGGGTGTGAGTGGCCACAGTCGCCGACGTTGTTCCGGTCGTGTTCGTTGCTACCAACTCTGTTTCTTGTTTTTCGGAAATCTCGAATTGCCAGGACGGCGTCACGGTCGCTCCCAACGCCAGCCAGGAAGCGGGTCTGATTTGCATGCCGAGCATAGCGAATGAACCGGAATAGGATTCCTCATCCTGAAAGCCATAAAAAACAAATTCATCGAGAAATGGTGATTTCAATTCCAGTTTATATTTTGAAGCGCCATTGACGAAATGATCAGTTTATATTTTGAAGCGCCATTGACGAAATGATAACTCGCACCAATGGCAAGCTGAGGCATTATTTCCCACGCCACGCCCGGCACGAATGCATAAAGGCTGCCGGTGGGTGTTTCGATTTCATCAAGCGTGCCGGCGGGATAGATATAAAACGTATCTGTAACTTTTTGCGCAAGCGGACTCATGCGATGATAATTGACGCCGAATGCAATCCGCTGCCGCCCCAACATTACCGGATAAACCGCGCTTGCCATTGCCGGCAATATCCGCGGCTCCACTTGCGAAACAACTTTAAGCCCGGAGAGCGGTTGCACAAAAACTTCGCGGTTATTGAGATTAAAATTGTTATCCAGGGAGAGAGTCGGGCCTGCAATGCTGGCCAGCCCGGCGGGATTCCACACCATGGCGGCAGAGGATTGCACCGTGGCAGTTGCTGCGCCGCCCATGCCCAAAATTGCCGCACCCGCACGCCGAAAATTCAACTCCAACTGCTGATCAAACGAGCGAGCATAATAGCGTTGTGATACAATACCAGTAACATTGCTTTGGCCATGGGCTAACGTGCTCACCCCAATGCTGAGAAGTAAAACGAACAACCCATTTTGAGATTTTGTCATAGCGCGCTCTCGGGAAAATAATCAAAAAAAGTTGCAACCTTTTTCAGGGCTTACTCGTCTTACCCGATGAAACGAAAAAGCCCCCACCATCGCTCTTCCTTCACCTACGGATAGTGAGGGCGCTTGATGATGAACGGCAATTTCGTTTTCGCAGACCTGAAGGTTATCGGCGCTTGACTTGGCGGTCCGCCGGTAGCCTTTTTATTTTATGTTAAAGTGGATTGCGCTATGCAGGTTTTTGCAGCCAGAGAAACAAACTGACAACCTTTGACACATCACATAACTTGTGTGGAGTTGCTCCACAGTCATAGTGATTTGCATCCAAGAAAACGTTTGGTCAAACTGGTTTCTTCTGCCGCCGATATGATCATCGTTTGAAGAAAAAAACGCGTCCTGCAATAGTTTAAGATGAGGCGGGAAAACAAACTCGAACTGAATACTACACAACGCTATGCAAAATTGTGCCGCATTGACGCTCGCGCTTGATGATTTGCGGTACTTGTTGTTTGCGTCGCGAGAGATTGGGCATCTTTTGTGTGAAAATTGTAGGAAATCGCAGCCTTAAAATTCGCGTGCCCAGTTTTAATAAAATTTAATCTCATAGTCAAGCCAAATTTAATATGAGCAAAAATAAGCAGAGAGATTCGCAATGCTATGATCTTCATTTGCCTGACTGCGCCAGTTTATTTTTTGTAATCGTTACCCTCCTTCGCTTGCGTCCCCGTTCACTTTAAAGCCTATCCCTCGCAACACGGCTGCCGCCGGTTCATCTCCACTCACATTTATTGTATAGTTGTTAAATTCTCGCCGATACACATAATCGTGGCGCAGCCGGTCAAACCACCGGCCTTGAGATGCTGCACTGGTTTGTGAGCCGGTAAAACCCTGGCGAAGCCGGTAATCATCTGCAGCAATATCGTATGTGTGCCGGACGGCTTCATTGAGCCGGCGGTTGCCATCCAGAATATTTCTATCCAACAGGATAATAGGCTGGTCAATATTCGGAATGAACGGGGTCGCATCCCACTCCGGTTTGACTTGGAGAAAGCGGCAGGCGGCTTCATAGATCATTTGCGTCGCGCGCAGCTTGCCTTCGAATGAATACCCGGCGATATGCGGAGTGGCCAGCATGACGTGTTGCAGCAACTCGGCATCGATCTGCGGCTCATTTTCCCACACGTCCAAAATCGCGGCGGACAAATGCTTGTCGCGCAAGACGGCTTTGAGCGCGGCATTATCAACAACAGCGCCCCGCGCGGTGTTGATTAACAAGCTGCCCGGCTTCATCCGGCGCAAGGTGTTTTCATCAAAAAGATGAAAGGTGGCATCCGGGCCGCTGTGCGTCAAGGGCGTGTGCAGCGTGATGAGGTCGGCCTGCAACAATTCCGGCAAGGGCAGAAACGGTGACTGCTCACGCTCCGCACCAGTAAGCCGGCGCGCGCGGGGCGGATCATTCAACAAAACGCGCAGGCCGAGCGCGGCTGCTTTCACCGCCACTTTGCTGCCGACATTGCCGACGCCCACGATGCCGATTGTCAGATTCGCCAGCGTGAGGTTGCGCTGCACGGCGCAAAACAACAGCGCCGCACAAATATATTCTGCCACCGCATTCGCATTGCAACCGGCTGCGCTGGCGTAGGTGATCTTTTGATGATGGAGATAGTCGCAATCCAGATGATCCATGCCAATGGTGGCGGTGCCGACAAACTTGACCGGCGTACCTGCGAGCAAGGCGGCGTTGACTTCGGTGATCGAGCGCACCAACAGCATATCGACATCGCGCAAAGCCGCTGCCGTGATATCGCGCCCGGGCATCAGCCGAACCTCGCCGAGCGTGGCAAAAGCGGATTGGACGAAAGGAATGTTTTTATCTGCGACGATTTTTAGCATAGTCATAACAAAAAGACCTTCCAAGCATTTCGCTGTGGAAGGTCTTTCTAAGATTAGAAGCGATCGCGACCGCCGCCAAAACCGCCACGGCCACCGCCGCCACGCCGATCGCCGCCACGACCACCACCACCGCTGCGACCGCCGCCACCACCGCCGCGTTTATCGGTTTTGGGGCGCGCCTCATTCACGATCAAGGATCGGCCTTGCAGCTCTTTGCCGTTCATTTCTTTGATCGCCGTCATCGCCTGCATTTTTGCCGGCATTTCGATGAAACCGAAGCCACGCGGCTCGCCGGTAAATTTGTCTTTGATCAGCGTAACTGTCGACACTTCGCCGTGCGCCGCAAAAGCGTCACGCAGTTCATCTTCCGACACCGAGCGTGCGATGTTACCCACGTAGATGTTCACGATACAACTCTCCTTAGATTGAATGATGAGAACAGAGCCATTCGCCGTTGAACGAATGGTGACTTGAGCCCGCATGATCGGGTTGCATCGCGACGCGTCAGTGAAGAGATTCGCGAAACAGGTCGGACGAACTGAAGAGCGGGAATGGTTTATGACTCGTTGCTGGCCGCTTGTTATTGGTTGCTGATCGGTCATTGGATTAATAACCAGCAGCCAGTAACCAGTAAGCCGCAACATTTTTAACTGAACAAGACTTCGATATCCTCCGCGCTGAGTTTTTTAAACAAGCCGGCATCGGTGGTAATTAAATCCGCCACAATGGCCTTTTTGCGTTCCTGCAACTGTAAAATTTTTTCCTCCACCGAATCGCGCACAATCAACTTGTACGCAAACACATTTTTATCCTGGCCAATGCGATGCGTGCGGTCAATCGCCTGCGCCTCCGCGGCGGGGTTCCACCACGGATCATACAGAATCACATAATCCGCTGCCGTCAAATTTAAGCTGAAACCGCCCGCCTTCAAACTGATCAGGAAGACGCGTATGTCCGGATCGCTTTGAAAGCGCTCGACTTGCGCCTGCCGCTCTTTCGTATGGCCATCGAGATAGGCATACGGGATTTTTTGATCGTCGAGCTTCAGACGAATGATGCGCAACATGCGCACGAATTGCGAAAACACCAACACTTTGTGATTCTCTGCCAGAACGTTTTCGAGCAATTCGTTGAGCGCATCGAATTTGCCCGAGACCGGCGCAACTTGCTGATCGACCAGCGCGGGGTGGCAACAGATTTGGCGCAGGCGCGTGAGGCCCTCCAGCACGTACATGCGTGAGCGCTCCAGTCCTTGCAAATCAATCTGCTGCATCACGTGCGCGCGATAGTAATCACGCCAGCGATCATACAGTTTGCGCTGCTCCGGCAGCATCTCGCAATAGAACAAATTTTCGACTTTGGGCGGCAGTTCCTGCGCGACTTCCTGTTTCGTCCGTCGCAAAATAAAAGGAAAAATCATCTTTCGCAAGAGGCTTGCGCTAGTATTGTCGCGTTCGCGTTCGATCGGCCGCGCAAAGGCGTTTTTGAAATAATTCAAGCTGCCCAGCAAGCCGGGATTGAGAAAATTGAACTGGCTCCACAACTCCTGCGTGTTGTTTTCCACCGGCGTGCCGGTCAACACCAGCCGGTGATTCGCCTGCAGAATGCGCGCGGCCTTAGCGGTTTGCGACAGGGGGTTTTTGATGTGTTGCGATTCGTCGAGTATGGTGTAGTGAAATCTCACATTTTTTAAGAACTCGATGTCGCGCCGCAATATGCCGTAGCTCGTCAGCACGATTTCAAAGCCGTCGAATTTTTTAGCGCGGCGGCGGTCCATGCCGGTATGCGCCAGCATGTTGAGTTTGGGCGTGAAGCGGCGGATTTCATTTTGCCAGTTGAACAGCGCCGAGGTCGGACAAACAATCAGGCTGGGCGTGTCCACACCGCGATTTTTTTCGCTTTGCAACAACGCCAGCGCCTGCACGGTTTTGCCCAGCCCCATATCATCCGCCAGGCAGCCGCCGAAGCGAAATTCCTGCAAAAAATAAAGCCAATCCAGGCCGCGTTTTTGATAGGGCCGCAGGCTACCCTTGAAACGTTTCGGCATGGCCACCGCGGCAATGCCTTTAAAGTTGCGCAATTTTTCCAGGCTCTCGCGATAGAGCTCGTCGGTCTCCTGGCTTTCCGCCTCGTCGAGCAGCATGTCGATCAAGGTGAGGTGATGGCGCGAGACCTTGACACGGTCGGTCGACACCTCGCCCAGGTTGAAGAGATGCGCGAGCCGCTGTTGCCATTCTTCCGGCAGCAGCGCGGTGCTGCCGTCGCTCAATCTCACATAGCGGGTTTGATGCACCAATGATTTGCGCAAATCCTTCAGCGAGACCAGGATGCCGTCGAAGTCGATCACCAGCTTGCAATCGAACCAATCGATCGAACTGTTGACGGCCACGTGCAATTGCGGCTGCGCGCGGTTGACGCGAAACTGCTTGAGTTGATCTTCACCGACCACTTTGAAACCCTGCGCCAGCAATTTCGGCAGCTCGAAGAGCAGCCAATCCACCGCGCGACTCTCGCGCAGCACGAATTCGCCGGAGGTGCTTTGCCGCGCGCCGGAGGCCACCAGCGCCTCGCGCGCTTCCGCCTCCGCAGGATGATCGCGCCGCACGCGCAGGAAGCTCAAGCCCTCACCGTGGTGCAGCATCACCGCTTGATCAGCGTCAGCGCTGATCAGCGATTCCGGCAATTGGCAATCGAGCTGTTTGCCGCCATACACAAAAACAAGCCGCACCAGAAGATTTTCATACTGCTCGCTGAGATAAAGGCATTTTTGCGTGAACCGATCAATCACCGGAATGTCATCAGCCTGCGGCAACACAAGATGCGAGAGCAGCCCCGGAATGCGTTCGATCGTTGCAAAAAACTCATTCAACTCGGTGCGCGGCACGCGAATGCTCGAGGGATGCGTTTGCAACGACAGCAAAAAATCACGCGGCGGATTGCCTTCCACACGAATGATCTCTTCGCCGCGCGCCAGCCACGTCGGTTGCGTGCTCAATACATGCGTGTGTTGATCGAACGGCAAGGCTTCTCCGTTGCGAATAATGACCGGATGCAGGGTGACGCCTTCGCTGTCCTGTTCAAACCGAATTTCAAAACGGCAGGGCGAGGCTTCCACCTGCAGCGGGCGTGAGCGCTCCGCGTCCGCTTCCCAAAAAAATTCACTGTCGCGCAGCAATTCGAACAACATGCCGATGTCCGCGCCATAATCGAGGCGATAGCCGTGCGTCTCGGCTGCGCTGTTGAAGGGATACCGCGGCGCCGGCTGATTCGCCGGGGCGAAGCCGGCCAGCATCATCATCGCGAGATTCTCGCGCTGCGTGCCGTTGACGCGATAATACGGCTGCTCATGGCTGGTGGTGGGATAGGCCGCGCCATAGGAACCGTCTTTGCGGCGCCGGCTGCGAAACGGCGTGATTTTCCACTCTTGCGGCTGCAAGCTGAGGGCAAAATAAATACTCCAACCTTTGCGTTCACTGTCCGGCGCTTCGGGGGCAACCGGCAGCTTGCCCGCGTGATGCACGTTCGTGATCAGGCTGCGCCAGCCTTTGTTTTCCGGCAGCGGTTCGGGCGCGCCATTGCCGTTTGACTTTTTTTCAAGCTTTCTCAAATAGGCGGGAGAGGAATAATAGTCGCGCGCCTTGAGCAGCGCGGCCACGACATGCTCACAGGCGGAAGGATGCAAGCAGGTGCAGCTTGTGACGAATTGATTGTCGCTGCGATGAATGGAAACCGAGTGTGCCGGAAAATCATGCACGCGTGCGGAAAAAAAATCCTCATCCGTTTCCAGCAAACGCACACGCCCGGAGTCGTACCACTGCTTCCCGCGATGATACGTGTCTTGATTGGTTAAGCCGAGAATTTCGCCGTTCTTTATTTGCATCGAAATTTAAAACTGAAAACTCCATGTTATTCTATTAATCCATTAGCACCCACGTCCCCACCGTTTTGCATGAAAGCGGCTACGAGGGAATGAGAACAGCAAGCATGCGCGTTGCCGTGCCTCACGCCGGCGCGTCTACAATCTCGATTCGATCTGCACCGGAATTTGTGATTCTGATGGGAAGCTCATAAACCGCCTGCCGCACCAGGCACAGATTGTTCGATTTGTCGCAGTAGTAGTAAATCATTTCCAAGCGCAGGGCGGATTCTTCCTCGACAGCGGACACGAGCACCGGCAAGACAACTTCATGCGAGGGGCTGGGCACCGTCATCATTGTTTCCGGCAGGCGCAAGGAGTCATTGCGGCTACGCGCCAGAATTTGCAACGGCGAGCCTTCATTGAAGACCATCGTTTCCGGCAGCGCGATTTTGACATATACATGGGCTGTGCCCGGCCGCAAAACCTGTTGCGCCAAGCGCTGTGCGGGCGTGCCCATCGCAACCAGATGATCGGCCAATGGCAGCCCTTGCGGCTTGAGATTCAAAGTTGCGGCCTGCTTGGTGTGCAGATCGAGCGCGCGAATCGCATGGTTGTTGGTATCCGCAACGTAAAGCTTGCCATGCAACACCGCCAAACCGGAAGGCTCAAAGAAACGCGGCGCACGGCCGTTTTCAAAGCCGGGCGTGCCGTCCCCGAACAGCGTCTTGCACAGGCGCAGGTTGGGATCGAGAACCTTGATTTTGTGATTGTAGGTGTCGGCCAGAAAGACTTTGCCGTCATGAAAATGAACGCCCAGCGGATGCTGCAGCCGCACACTGTCTTCCGCGCCGTCGTGATCGCCGAATTGAAAGAGATCACCGCCCACCAGCGTGCCGACTTTCTCGCTGCGCAGATCGATTTGCCGCACACATGAAATTTCGCTGTCCGCAATAAATAAACGCAGCAATTGATTGCCGATCACTTCGCCGGTAATGCCGCTCGGCTGCGCAAATGCCGCCCCCAAGCGCTCGCCGTCACGCCGCGCTTCGTGGCCGCTCCCGGCAAAGGGTTCAAGACGATGCGTTTTCAAATCGATCGACCAAATCTGATGCGGCCCGGCCATCGCGATATAACCCATGTTCGCATGAATAAAAATATCCCACGGCGAGTTGAGCGCGACTTTCAACGCGGCGCCGCCGCGTTGGCCGTAGCCGCCTTGTTCGCCCGTGCCGGCAATCGTGGTCACGCTGCGCGCGCCAAAATCAACGCGGCGCAGGAGATGATTGTCGGTGTCGCACACGATCAAATCTTCGCCATGAAACGCCAGGCCTTGCGGATGATAAAAATGCGCGGTTTCGAAATCGCCGTCGGCATTGCCCGGCAGGCCGCTGCCAATAATGTCGCGAATCACGCCGTCCGGCGTGCAGACGATCAGGCGATTGTGTCCGGAATCTGCAATAATCAAACGATGCGTTTTGGCGTCCGCTGCAATCTTTCCGGGATAACTCAAAAGCGAGTCCGGCAGATCCAGCCGCTCGGGTTGCAATGCCACCGGCGAATTGTCGAGTTTGCCCTCTTCTTCGAAAATGGCGAGCGCCACTTCAAGATAGTTTTCCAAGATGTCACGATTGCCTTCACCGGAGAACACGCCGAGCAAATAGCCTTCCGGATCGATCATAACCAGCGTAGGCCAGGCGCGCACCGTGTACGCCTGCCAAACCTGATAATCCTGATCAACCACCACCGGGTGTTCGACTTCATAACGCAACACAGCCTGGCGCACGTGTGCGGCTTCTTTTTCGTTGGTGAATTTGGCGGAGTGTACGCCAATCACGACGAACGGCCGGCCGGCATACTTTTCTTCAAGATATTTCAAATCCGGCAACACGTGCATGCAATTGATGCAACAATACGTCCAGAAATCAAGCAGCACGATTTTGCCGCGCAGTTCTTTGAGCGAGAGCGGACGGCCGGTGTTCAGCCATTCCAGCTCCGGCGGGAAATCCGGCCCTTTGATTTTTACTTTCGTGCGAACTTCGCGGATTTTCTCGCGAATCTGCGTGTGCAGCGACAGGCGGTCAGCTTCGGTACGAATCGGCGTCATGGGAGTATTGTGCTAAAGATTGATTTCTTGCAAGATCATAAAGAGCGATGAAAGATTTTTGCTGATCCTAGCATGGCAAAAGCTCTTAACATAACAAAAAGAGTCTGTTTCCCTCGCCATGTCAAAATTATTGACTATGCCAGGCGAATTCTAAAAATCTCGTTTGAAGCAACTGGAAAATAGGTAAAATGGCGAAGAGATACAAGCAAGAATTCGGCAAGAATGCCCTGAAAACCCACGGCAAAAGATTATGATTTTGTTACTTTTCTGTCATGTCATCATATGCAACCCACTCTCAACAAGGATGAAGTCAAGATGACTCATACCGACGGAACTTTTGATATAAAGCTCACGTTTCTGGCGCAAAAAGAAACATTCGAAGACGCCAACGTGAGCGGAAGATTTGTTGACAAACAATTTCAAGGGATTTAGAAGGGGCAAGTAAGGGGCACATACGGTCGACCGCTACCGCCGTTAAAGGCTCGTCGGGATACGTCGCGGTCGAAAAATTCAGCGGGAAATTGCATGGCCGTACTGGCAGTTTCGTACTACAGCACAGCGAAATTATCACGCGCGGCAAACTGTAGTGCACCCCATTTTTTGGACACAAAAAGGGCTTTTGTTAAGGAACTTTGACTGCGGTTTTGTTTTGTTTGTTCCACTGGTTTTCGAATTCGA
>SZPB01000263.1 GCA_030263535.1 Cytophagia bacterium CHB2 | reverse complement strand
CAAATAAACTTTAGAAAAGCCTTAACGAACCTGCGTCCGTAGTGCAATAGGCAGATTCCAAATTCCATATAAACAAAAAACGGAATGCACGGAAAAATCTCATCAAGAATGCTTTCTCCGTTCACTCCGTTCTCCCATATTGATTTTGTTCATAAATAAAACAACCAACCTACCGCCCGGGCGATTTGTCATGTAAGAATTGGTTGTTTATTTGATTCATGCTTCATGACTAATCGCCCGGGCAGTTTTTCGTCCAAGTTCAATACATCGGATACTCCATTCCGAAAACATTCACCTTGCCGTTGATGTGCTTGGTCTTGTCCGTGATCTCGCCAAAGGCATCGATTACGCCTTGATGGCAAATGGTGCAGGACGACAGGCTGTGTTCAACGTGCCCGGTGGGCGGCAGACCGTGACACGATCCGCACGCGACGGATCCCGGCGTGACCCAATTTGGTGCTGCCGAATTTCCGGTCATGACTTCAGCAGTAAAGATGAAATCATTCGAGGACTGCGAGCGGCGCAAACCCCAGTTGCCGTGGCAATAGGTATTGGCGCAGGTATTGGCGTTGGCGTCGTAGCTGCCGTTCGGTACGCGACTACCGCCTTCTGTCACAAAATTGGCCAACGGCCCGCTCAGCGCAGGTTCCACGCGGTTGTTGCCGTCAATGTGCGTGGGCGCAAAGAAATTGTTCGGCACCACGTGGCATTCCTGGCAAACCTGCTCGGTCGACAAAAAGTCGAAAAAATTAAAATGCGCGGTATGCGCGCCCACCGCTGGTTCAGTCGGAAGGGTTTCGCCGTCCAAACCCTCGGGCGGAGCGGCGTTGATCAAAACCGTCGCATCGCCGCTCGCATTGCCGTGACACAAATTACAGGCCTCCGGGCCGCCTTGTTGAGCGTGGCAAGTCAAACAGGATGTGCTCTCTTTCACCACGGAATAATCCTGGCCATGACAAGACTTGCAGGAATTCAAATCGTAGCTATTATCTCTCAGAAAAACGAAATGCGAGGCCGGTCCTGCCACAAAATTATCCGGATGCGGGTAGCTGGCGTGGCATTTTTTGCATGAAACGCCGGAGGTGCCGCCGCTCAAATCCGTGCCGTGGCACGCCTGGCACTCCTGGGCGTCATAATTCTGTGCAGCCAGCAATGCGCCATGAAAAGTTGCGGAAGAAGGATCGAGCCAGCCCTCTGCATGCGGATAGGTGGCGTGGCAAGTGCGGCACGAAACACCGGAAGTGCCGCCGTCGAATTGCGTCCCGTGACAAGCCGCGCATTCCGTGAGGCGATAATTCTGCCCGGCCAGCACTTTGCCGTGAAACGTTGCGCCGCCGGAACTGAGCCAACCCTCCGGATGCGGAAATGTGGTGTGGCAGGCTTTGCAGGAGGATTTAACGATGCCGCCGTCATACTGATTGCCGTGGCATTCGCGGCAGCTTGCGGAGTTGTAATTCTGCTGCGCCAAAACCTTGCCGTGAAAATTCGCGGAGGCGGGATTCATCCAACCGGCGCCATGAATCTCGACTTCGTTCTGCGGGGCGGTCGGCGCCTCTTGCGGCTCGCTGCACGCCTGCACCAGCAATACGGCAAACGGCAACAGCAGGAGAAAAAATTTTTTAATCGGCATGATCTTCATTGCAACCTGCCCTTTTCAAGTGCATTCTCAATCGCTCGGAGTAAAGATTATTTGCGGCCGGGCGCCAAATTCGTATGGCACAACACGCACGAAGGATCGCGGCCTTCCAAATCATGACACGAGGCGCACGATTCCATATCGCGGCGCGCCAGCACGGCATGTTGGCCGCCGCCGCTGCCCGCGCCAATACGCACGAAATCCGCTGCGCGATGCGACAGCGGAAACGGCGCGCCAAAGCCCGCGGCTTGATTGCGCGTGTGGCACTCGGTGCAAAACGTCTGTTGATTGTGGCACGAAAAACAATCGGATTGCTTGGCGCGAAAATCCAGGCTGTGCGTGAACAAATAATTCAACTCATGCACATTTTGTTTGACTGCAGGATTCTTGCCCGAAGGCTGCGGCCGGTTTTCCGGCACGCTGCGCAGCAAATCGCCGGTGGTGAATTGCGTCGCGGCTTCGGCGTGACACGTTTGGCAGAAATTATCGTTGTGGCAGGAGGCGCAATCACTCGTGGTATGATCGGCGCGCACCAGGCGTTTATGCTGCTCCGACCAATCCGGCACGCGATGCGACAACGGCAGCATGGTTTCCACGCGCGGGTGGCAGGACTCGCAGGCGTTCGTGGCTTTCACCTCGTTGTGGCAGGAATTGCAGGAAGCCATGACGGGCAAATAAGCAACGCTCGGCGCTTCCGATTGCTCGATGCCGGCGTGGCAGGTCGCGCATTCAAGCTGCTGCCCTGCGATATGTTGTTTATGGTTGAACACGATATCTTCGCGGTTGGGCAGGGCAAAGGCCTCGAGATTGTCGACGTCGGTGTGGCAGAATTTACAATCGTCGGTGTTCTCGCTTTCGACTTCCGCATGGCAGCCGGAACATTCGGCGTGTTTGGGAAACAATAATTCTTCCGCTCTTTCGCTGGAATCTGCTGCCGCGTGACACGTGCTGCACTCCGCGCCCACGTCTACAATGTGTTGCTTGTGGGAAAATTTGATTTTGGCCCATTGCGCGACAGGATCATTCCACGAGGTTTGCCGGTCTTGCGCACTCGCAAAACTTACCATAAACAAGAGACCCAGCAACATTGAAAAGAATTCACGCAAAGACGCAGAGACGCAAAGACAACGCAGAGCTTTTTTCATTGTGATACTTGTTGAGCGTACATCTTGACTTGCACGATTAAAGCTAAGGCCTGCCGGGAGTCTGCCGAACCGGCCTGCCCGCGTTTGGCTGAACACGTTTTCCGTCCTCCTCATGATGAAGCCCCGAGCTTGGTGAAGAACCAATATTGCATGCGGAACAAAAACCGGACATCATTTGAGTAGTAGCGATTATGCAACAGTTGCAGTTGGCCGTCGAACGTCAGCGTCTTGTGCGGCCGCACCAACAGCCCGGCGGCGCCGGAAAACAGCGAGACGCGCTCGGCCTCGCCCGCGTCGAGCTTGTATGCGGCCCACGAAAGTTGCACGTTAGGCAAGAACCTTCCCCGCTGCAAAGGATAGTGAAGCGAGGCATTAACGCCGTCCAGATTGCCGGCGTATCCGCTGCGGTGCACGTAGCTCAAACCGCCGTATTTTAAATCCGTGCCCACGGTGAAGCGCCGGGAATTATCGCCGTCATAAAAAATGCCGGCGACATTGCCGTAAAAACGCAGGGCCGGCTTGTATTGAAAATAAAAACCGCCTTCGAGCTCGTGATTGTCTTCGACATTAAAAGCGGAGAACAGGGAATTCCACGGCAGGCGGGGCGAACGAAAGATATAATTGCCGGTCACAATCAGTTGGCGCGACACTTCGGCGCGGGTGGACAATTCCGCGCGCGTGATTTGTTCGGCGTGAAAATCGTAATCACTGCGGGCATAGAAAGAGGCTTTGGGACTCACGAACCAGGAGGCGTCAACAGAGCCGACGCGATAGGCGCGATCTTCCGGTTCGACAAAAAGCGTGAGAACATTACCGATGGAATCGGCGCGCAGCGCATCATAACCCGGGCGCAATTGCCGCTTGTCGAAAAAGCTCAAGCCGATACTTAAATCGGGATTGGGCGTCAGCACCGCTTGCCCGCCGGCCATGTAGTTTTTGTCCAAATCATCAATAAGCTTGAGGCGTTGATCGCTGGGCAGCAATCCGCCGCCAAAGGCTTTCAGGCGCAGCCAGCGGCTGGCTTTCACTTTGATTTGCGCGCCATCAATCGTGCCCACGGCGCTGCCGCCAAACACCGGCTGGCGGCCGAGCTGCACATCGACGCGCTTAGCGAGATTCTTCCATTCCAAAGAGAGATTATACATGCGCGCCTTGCCGTCGCCTGCGAGACGGGTGTTGAAATCGCGGTCGAGTTGGCCGTAGGTGCGCAACCGCACCTCCTTTCCGCCGAAATCGAATTGAAACGTTTGATAGCCGCGCGCCTGGCCGGTGTTGACGCCGATGGAGTCGCTGCGTTCATAAGCATAAAACGAGCTGGTGAGACGGCCGGAGAACGTCTGCGCACGCAGCAGGGCAGGCAACAGCGCGGCCAACATTGACACTAACAGCCATTTCAAGCGAATCATGAAGCCGCCTTTGTGATCGAAGAAGCCTAACAACGCCGTCCAAAGACGCGCTGCGTCCGGGCGGGAGGGATTAATTCAAATGCGGAAAATCTTAATGAATCTTAATCATGAAAACAAGTGTTTGTTATAATTTTGCAATAAAATCGCCCCCACCCGGCATCGCCTACCTGGAATGAGAGGTAAGCGTCGCGCCATGGTTTACAGCCGGACATCTTATTAGCCACGGATGAACACGGATTTTCACTGATTTTTTCTGCGGAATAAAACCGCTTCTTTCCAAAATCGAGTATTGTTAAAAAAGCCGCGCCCCAAATCGGTGATCTCGGGCGCGGCCAAACTCAACACCTTACAAACTGCATGCTAACGAAGAAGACTGCCGCGACGCTTCACCAGTCTACTTCGTCAAAACCATCTTCTTCATCGCCGTGAATTTGGAGGTTTCCAGACGATAGAAGTAGATGCCGGAGGGCAGTTGATTACCCGCTTCGTCACGTCCGTCCCACACCACGGTATGATACGCCGCGGGTTGTGAACGATCAATCAAGCGCCGCACTTCCTGGCCGAGCGCGGAGAAAATCACCAACCGCACATGATCAGGCGAGGGCAATTGATAGTTGATCGTGGTTTCGGGATTGAACGGATTGGGATAATTCTGCTGCATCGCAAATTCGGTCGGCACACCGCTGCTGCGTTCTCCCACCGTGGTTACGGCGACTGGCAATTCGGCGGAGAATTGGCTTTGATTTCCGGCGAAATCATAGGCCGACAGGCGATAGTAGTATGTGGTGCCGCGCACGATGTCGGTGTCAACATAGTTGTTGTCGATCAACGTCGCGAGCGGGGTCATGCCAGCAGGATCGAATCCAGCAGTGGTGCTGCGGTAGATCGCAAAATATTTGAAATCCGCATCAACCGGTTCGTCCCATTGCAACGCGACGGTATTCACCACCTGACTGCCCACCACATTGCTGGGCGCAAAGGGCGCGAGATTGTCAACAGAATAGCCGCTGTCAGGCGCGGTTTCATAAACCACTCCGCGCGACTGGCCGGAGATGAAGAACACAGACCAGTGCATGCCGTCGGCTGTGCTGTCATAAACCGTCGGCACTACCGTGCTGTATACTTCATAGCCTGAAGCCGGCAACCAGCCCACAAAATCCCAGGTTCCGGCTTGGTTGACGACGTAGCGTTTGCCCACGTTGCCTTGCACGCCCGCGGCGATCAAATCAGCCTTGGAGGACAGTTGGATGCCCGTGGAGTTGGCGGCATCATCAACCCGGCGCCAAATCGAGTAACTCGTTACCGCGTTGGTGGCTGCCGGGCTGTCGGCCGCGAATTTCGACCACATGACGCGGACTTGCTTGCCTTGATCTTCAGGCACGTCTTTAATCATGCTGATGGTGCCGGCGCCGATATCGCCCGTGGTCAGCGTCGCAATCGAGCGGCGCAGTAATGCAATGGAGTAACCGGCATTGTGCGCGCCAAAGCTGCGATCTTCCTCAACGAAGAGGAAATTATACCACGCCTTGGCCAGCGTCTGGCGGCGCGCGATTTCCTGCGGCGTCATGCTCGCGTCCCATTTGTAGTTCGCATTGACTTGCGCCGTGGTTGCGCGCGGCGGCAGCAACTCGTCGAGATGGTGCAACAAACCTTCGATCTCATGGCGAGTGCTTTCAATGGTGCCGTCTTCGTCATAGTCGGCCTTGGCCATAATGTCGTTAAACGACTTGATCGGACCGTGGCACGTCTGGCAGGCTGTGACGTTTTCAATATCATCGCTCGGATCATCCGGCGTGCCATTGTCATCTCGCATGGACCAGGTATGGCCGCCAATCTTGTCATGCCCTGGCTGGCCGGCTGCCGGTGTTTCCGACATATGGCAGGTCACGCAGGCGTCAACCACGGCATACTTGTGACCCGAACTGCCGATGGGCACGCCGTATTCCACTGCATTCGAGCCGTCAACCATGTCAGCTTGATTGCTGTAGTGCGGGCCAAAGTGCGTGCTCAAATTGCTCGGATTTTGGACATAATCTGCGGCATCACGGCGGCTGATGTGGCATTGCATACAGACTTTGCCCATACCGCCATAATTGACCACGGTCAGCGTATCGCCCAACTGCACATTATCCAACGAGCGTACCATGTTCGGTAACTGTTCCGAACGGTGCGGATCGTGGCAGACGGCGCAACTGATCTGTGAAGCGCCGTTGGCCGGGCGGGTGTCCGGCGTTTTGGGGTCAATTCTGCGAATAAATCCCCAACCGGAATGGCATTTGGCGCAGCCCGAAGAAACCGGACGATTCGCGACGGATTCAAACGTGGGGCTAAAAATGCCATGCACAGAGTTTTTCCACTGTGAACTGATGCGATGATACGGCTCTTCTTCGTGACAAACGCCGCAGGAAGCTTCGTCCAGAGTCATTGCAATGCCATTCTTAACGCCTTTATGCTCGCTGCCCGGGCCGTGGCAGCTTTCACACTGCACATTCGCGCGCGCTGCCAGTTTGGGATTGGTCGCCAACAAGTTGGCATAATTGCCCGGTTGCAACACCGCCGGGAACGTCCAACCCGTTTCGCGCGCCACATCATCAAAACCGTCATTAACGGCGGTGGGGCTGCTATCAAAACCCACGGTATGGCATTCAATGCATGGTTCAGCATAGTGATCGCTGGCAAGGCCGTCAATCGCATTCTTGAAAATGGTGGAATGCCCGGTTTTGGTCCACGCATTAAAGTTGGCAAAGTGACATAGGCTGCATTGCCCTTCCGCGGGATTGGAAGGCAAGCCGTCCATGCCGCCAACGCCGACGAACTTTGCCGAGGTTATGGTCACTGCGCGAGGCGCGCTAGTGCCGCCGGCAGTGGTAATCACCAACTGCACCGTGAATTTTCCGACCATGTCCGGTTTAAACGTCGTCTGCTTTTTGTTGGTGCTGTCCAACGCAGCAGTTGAGCCGGTCGGCCTCGCGGTCAGCGTCCAGGCGTAGCTGGTCACCGCTGCGCCCGCGGAATCCGATCCTACGAGATAAACCACTTGGCCCACGCCCACCACAGACAAACCCGTGGAGCGCGGAGAGGTCCAGCCCAAATCGTGAATTTCTTGCGGGCTGTAGCCTTCAATCTTGATTTTGGCGGTTTGCGCCCAAGCCGAGCTGGCGGCGAAAACCAGCATCACGACAACCGAGATGATACTGTTTAATCCTAACAATCTCTTCATAAACACCTCCGATGCGACTTCTTGACAAGTCAGTGGCAAGCCAAACAACCATGAAAGTTCACTGCAATTCGCGGGGCTGCACCTCCTTTCACTCAGTCATATTTTTCATTTTGAAATTTTTAAGATGAAGATAGGCAACTGTTATACCCTGAAAAAATTATGGCTAAATCAACATAAATTATTGATTTTTCAGCTTATCTTTTCCCGAAGCCATCGACCATTTTTTCCAGATTTGCGAAACTGCTCGGGATTTTTCGCAAATTGCAGAAAGTACCAGCATCACAGGCAGAACTTATCGCTCGCTGAGCCTGCCGAAGCCTGCCCTATCCGAGAGCTACCGCAGGCTGAGCCTGTCGAAGCCTGCCGGAGGCTGAGCCTGTCGAAGCCCGCTTCACTTACCCGATTGCAGAGCCGCCTGCAACACCTCGCGCAACACTTGCGGGTCAATCGGGCGCTGGCAAAAATAAAATACCTTTTGCTCACAGAATTTCACGCCCGTGGCGTGGTCAATGTAACCGTCATACAGCACAATCAACGGAACTTTGGGACGCAACTGGCGCACAAGCTGAATCCAGACCAGGTTGTCGGGATCATCTTGATCCCAATCAAAAATGGCGACTGCCGCTTCTTCGTTCAGCAATTCCAACAACCAGCCAGCAGCCCGGCGCTGCGTGTGCGGCACAAGTCCAAGCGCGTTGCCGAGTTGTTGGCAGGAATCAATCAAGCTGCCATCACTGCTTTTAACCATTGCAACTGCTGAATGCATGGCATTGCCCTCGGCCACAACAACTTATTGGAATTGCAAATCTACATGTCAAATAGTGTTCCGTCTGTGAATGGATTCTCATTCACAGACATTCATGGCATCTAAATTATTGATTATAAATGCGCGGATAGATGATGAGCGCGGCAAGGGCGAGTTTGATGAAAACAGCGACTGAGACGTTGGTGTCTCAGTCACCTCATTTCGTTTTGACTAAAGCTCATATTAATCAAACTATTTCGTCTCGTTTCAAGAAACAGCGATGTGGGAAACCAATGTCTCAGTTTGTGAGGAGAGTTCGGAAAGAATTCGGATTTGGCGTTCAGGCAGCCAGCACGGAAAACAGTTCGTTTCATCGCAGTCTGAGCCTGCCGAGTCAAGCATTCCCGCAGGCTGAGCTTGTCGAAGCCTGCCGAGTCAAGCATTCCCGCAGGCTGAGCTTGTCGAAGCCTGCGACAAAAATCGGCTTCACACGGTTTCAGAAGTCTCACGCCATTCATGCGCTTTCAAGGAATGACGATTGAGCAAACGATGCAAATTGCGCCGCGTCATGCCCGACTCGGTGGCGATTTTAGTGACATTGCCCTGGTGTTTCACCAACATTTCCAACAGATATTGGCGTTCGATCTGTTGAATGGCCATTTGCTTGGCTTGCACCAATGAAAGCTTGCCGTTTTTAGGCTCGCTCAACTCAGGCATATCCTGGAGGAAATGAGCAGGGAGATCGGCCAGAGTGATCAAATCGCTGTGCGCCAGGGTAATTGCGCGCTGCACGACATTTTCAAGCTCACGGATGTTGCCCGGCCAGCGATAACGCTCGAAGCGCTGCATCACCTCGTGATTGAAGCCGCGAATCTTTTTGGGAGAAAATTTCAGGGTTTCCTGCAAAAAATGGGTGGCGAGAGGCAGGATGTCTTCGCGCCGCTCGCGCAGCGGCTGCAGGTGAATGTTGATGACGTTCAGGCGATAATACAAGTCACTGCGGAAATTG
>SZPB01000262.1 GCA_030263535.1 Cytophagia bacterium CHB2 | reverse complement strand
CGGCGAACGCTTTGGCGACCGGCCGTTGTTTGCCAGCGGCGATACCGTCGAATATGTCTCCGGCAAAAGCTTTGCTGATGCCCCGCTGTTCAGCGTGTTTTGGCCGCCGCTGCCTGGTGTTTCGATTTATCGCATCATTGCCGACGCTGACAGCAGTGATTTTAGCAATATCATTCGCGATACCACCACCGCCGCCAACATTTTCAAGGGTGATCTGGAAAAACGCAAAGAGCCGTTCGGATTCAACATTGCGTATACACCGGTTTACAACCCCATGCGCGGCCAAATCTCATGGCTTTATTTTTATTTCTATGGCTGGCATACGATGCGCTTGCTCGCGATGGATGAGGCGTATGCGATTTACATGCAGGGGCAATTTGACGACAATCCCATCCGTGAAATGCCCAAGAGCAACATTGCCGGCGGCTATGGCATTTTTGCCTCGTATTCGGAAGTGACGTTGCGCGTCTATGTCGCCAAAGGCCCGAAATCAGAACCTTGAAAATCAAACCCAGCGAGTACTGCATCGATGCCCGAGCTTCCCGAAGTCGAAACCGTTCGCCGCGGCCTGCAGCGTGCGATTATCGGCAAAAAAATAACGGCGGTTAAAGTCCGTGAGACACGCCTGCGAGTCCCGGTCAACACGCGACGATTGCAACGCTGGCTCGCCGGACAAAGAGTCGCTGCCGTTGACCGATGCGCAAAATACGTTCTCTGCCGCATGCAGAACGACGCGCATCTCGTCATTCACCTGGGCATGAGTGGGCGCTTGTTGTGGTGCAGCCAAACGCTCGCGCTTGACAAGCACGATCATATTCGATTTTTATTGCCGGCAGGTGACGAGTTGCGCTTTCGCGATCCGCGCCGATTCGGCCTGGTCGATGCGATTGCCCCCGGAAAGCTGGCGGCATATGTTCATTTCCAGCATCTCGGGATCGAACCGTTTTCTGCGCAATTTGCCGCCGAACCTCTTTTGCAACAGGCGCACGGCTCAGCGCGGCCGATTAAAAATTATCTGATGGATGCGAGCAAAATCGTGGGCGTCGGCAATATCTATGCAAACGAAGCATTGTTTCGTGCAAACATTCATCCGCAAAAAGCCGCAGGCAAATTGAAGCTCGACGATTGGCGTCGTCTGGCAGCCACGGTGCACGAAACGCTGGAACTCGCAATTGCCAACGGCGGCACGACGCTAAACGATTTTTACAACAGCGACGGTGAAATGGGATATTTTCAGCAGCATCTTAAAGTGTATGGCCGCGAAGGCGAGGCCTGCGAGGTGTGTGGCGCAATCATCAAGCGCATCGTGCAGGTGGGACGCAGCAGTTATTTTTGTCCGAATTGCCAAAAACGCCGTTAGTACAACTCTCACTCCTGCCCGTTTTGGGGCGGGCAGGAGCAGGAGCACCCAAAGAACTCATGCGCTCAGCGCCCCTCCGCAAACCTTCCAAATTTCCGAATCCATTTCTTCTTCGTGTTTGCAATACTGCACCAGCAGCGAAGTAATTTTGCTGCGATTGCTCGTCGCCGGGTCGAAGCGCAGTGCTTTACGATAAACTTCATTGGCTCGGTCGTCACGGCGATTTAATGCCAGGTAAATATTGGCCAAAGTTGCACAAAGTTTGGCGTCATGCGGGCGGCGCTTCAGGCGGCGCTCCGCGATTCTGGCGGCATGCTCGAAGTGACCCTTCCACATGAGGATATGCATGAGTAAGGCTCCGGAATACGCGGCCCCGGTGTAAAGAATGACGCTGATTATAATGACCAGCACATAACGATTGATAAAGAAATCAACCGGAAATTGCGGGTTGAGGGGGTAGAATTTTTGAGACGGGAGTTGCATGAGGGCAGAGCTGCGCTGCGCCGGCGCTTGTTGAGGTGCAGCCGATGCAACGGCCTGTTGTCTGCGTGTAGTGTAGACAATACCGTTTACCGGTTCGAGTTGTTGTGAAGAGGTTGCGTGGCTCTTTGTTTCGATATTGTTGAGTTGTTGCTTCAAATTCTGTGTTAGATTCGGCGGCGCTTCATGCGCGTTCGCGCTGACGTTGCTGGTGAGCGTCGCTGCACCGCCGGCATAAAATGGTTCGAACGCCTCGGTTGAATTTTTCGGAATGCGTTGTGCCTGAGGCTGGGTGTGTTGCACAACCGCATCATGTTTCGCATCATTGGCCGCCGTCAAAAGCCCCGGTTTTTTTTCGACTTCAGTTTTGTCAGGCGCTTCTGTCAATGTCTTGTTTGGGGAGTGATCCTCTTCGGATTCTAGTGTTTTCACCGTGGGCGTTTGTGATAAAACCATAGTGGTTGCCGTCATGCCCAGCGCGAGCGCCAACAACCATGTTGTCTTGCAGAAAATCCTTTTCACGATTTCATCCTTTCATAACGTGTTTTACTGCATCGTTTGATCCTTTTATGCGACAGCAGAAAAAGTGCCAGGTTATGGCGCCGCGAAAACGCAATGATTCTCATGCCTGTGGCCGCACCAATACCGATTTGCCAGTCAGGAATGTAATCATCATACGATTTTGCGAATCACTGCGCGCGTTTGCGGCTGCGATTTGTGTTTCCCAGATTGCCTTGCGGGCGCAGCGGCGAAGGCCTGCTGCCTTGACTCTCAGAGCCGCGATGCTTATATTGCGGCTCGAATTAAAATGACTCTCAGGCAAACGAATCATCAAAATGTGTGAAGGGAATCATACACTCCCGCCGTTAGAAAAAGTCATCCGATAAACTGCCGAAACGTTCAAGTCGCCGGCCGTTATCTGCCTGCGCAAAAAAAATCTCCGGGAACATGGAATAATTTGGCAAAAGTATAGTATGGCTAACAGTCGTATGACATGCAGTCATGCGCGAGCGGGAGGAGTTTTGGGCGCGCCAGACGCTCTCCCCGCGCCGTGAATCTCACATCATCATTCTCAGGATTTGCCGTTATGAAATCAAAAATTTTTTTGGCCGTTCTAACTTTATTTGCGAGTTCGACCATCGTGAATGCTCAAAAATCAGAAGTGCGCGTCACAGTCTACAACGACAATCTCGCGCTGGTGCATGAGATGCGCGAGATTGATTTGCCGAAACCGACCGGCATTTGTTCGTTTCGAGATGTCGCCGCCCAAATCGACCCGACCTCTGTGCATTTCAAATCATTGTCGCATGCGGCTGAGGTGCGTGTGCTCGAACAGAATTTCGAGTATGATTTGGTAAGCGCGGACAAAATTTTGCAGCGCTATCTGGATCAAAAAGTTCAATTGACCACCAAACAAGGCAACACGATTTCCGGCACGCTGCTCAATTCGTTCGGCAATGTCGTTTTGCAGTCGGAGGACGGCGCCATCAAAATTCTCAGCAGCAGCGAGATTGTGGCGACGGATTTGCCCAAGCTGCCCGAAGGCCTGATTACGCGGCCGACATTGGTTTGGCTGGTGGCAAATAACGGCCCGGTGAAGCAAAAGGTCGAGGTTTCGTATCTGACCGGCGGCATGAATTGGCATGCGGAATATGTCGGCGTGTTGGACGAAAAAGATGCGAATCTCAATCTTGCCGGTTGGGTGTCGATTGACAATCAATGCGGCGCGACGTTTCCGGAGGCGCAGTTGTTGCTGGTCGCCGGCTCAATTCATCGCGCGCAACCACAACGTCCGACGCCGAAAATGATGCGCACGATGGAGATGGCGGCTGGCCGCAGCGATTTTGAAGAAAAGGAATTTTTTGAATATCATTTGTACACGCTTTCACGCCCGTCAACGCTCAAAGATCGCCAGGTCAAGCAAATTGAGTTGATTCCCGCCAGCCAAACGCCGGTGAAGAAAGAATATGCTTATGACGGCTCGCGCGACGCCAAGAAAGTCAAGGTCACGTTGCGCTTCAAGAACAGCAAGGAAAACGGCTTGGGCATGGCCTTGCCGGCCGGGAAAATTCGTTTGTACAAACCGGAAGGCGAAGCCCAAATTTTGGTCGGCGAGGATTTTATCGATCACACCCCGCGCGATGAAGAGTTGCGCTTGAATGTCGGCGATGCCTTTGACATCGTGGGCGAACGTACCGTGCTCAGCACGCGCAAAGCCGGCGATCGCGCCGAGGAAATCGATGTGAAAGTTGAAATCCGGAATCACAAGAGTGAGGCCGTTACTGTGAATGTGCTGGAACACTTTTACGGCGACTGGACGATTCGCCGCGAAACCGCCGAACACGCCAAGAAAGATGCCACGACCGCAGAGTGGCGTTTGAGCGTTCCCGCGCGCGGCAAAGCCGAGGTGACATACACATGTTTTCGCACCTGGTAAGAACAATTAGGCGAAGTCAGGCTGGACGCAACCAATTCAAAAAAACTAAACGTAATAGCTTCCAAGCCTGACTCACTTCTGCTTCAGCTTTATCGTTGACGATTTGAAGTTCTCATGGCTTTAAAAACGATTTCCGCAAAGGCTGACAAGAATCCCGCCCTCACACCGGTGCGCCATCTGCGTGGCTTGGGTGAGACGCGCGGCAAAGAATTGGAAAAGATCGGCGTCAAAACGATTGCCGATCTTTTGTTTTATTTGCCGCGGCGCTATCTCGACCGTTCCACCATTCTCAAATGCCACGATTTGCGCGACGGCATTGAAGCGACCGTGGTTGGCAAAGTCATGTCCGGTCAAATCATCTATGGCGGCCGGCGCCAGCGCTATGAGCTGACGCTCGCCGACGGCACCGGTTTTATGAAATGCGTGTGGTTCAATCGCGCCAATCTCTGGCCGAAGATCTTCAGCCGCGGTGAAAACGTTGCGTTTCACGGCAAGGTTACTTTTTTCGACGGCTACGGCATGATTCACCCGGATTTTGACAAACTGGGTGAAGAAGGCGAAGCGCGTTTTCTGCACACCGGAAAGATAATCCCGCTGTATCGTTCATCGGAAGCGCTCGGCAAAGTTGGCCTGGATAGTCGCGGCTTCCGCCGCATCCTGCGCATGGCAGTTGATGACTATGCGGCTGCGCTGAAAGAACCGCTGCCGGAAAGCGTGCGCCGCCGTCATCGCTTGATCGCGCTCACCGAGGCAATTGCGCAAATTCATTTTCCGGAAAGTGAAGAGGCGCTGATCGCGGGACGCAGCCGTTTGAAATTCGATGAATTGTTTTTTCTCGAACTTTTTCTCGCCTGCCGCAAGGCGGCGCTGGCAGCGGAGCAGAAGGGCATTGTCTTCTCTGAGGTCGGCGAGCGCACATGGGAACTGGTCGAGAGGCTGCCATTCAAGCTCACCGAGGCGCAGCGCCGGGTGTTGCGCGAAATTCGCGCCGATATGAAATCACCGCATCCGATGCATCGTTTGCTGCAGGGCGATGTCGGTTCCGGCAAAACCGTGGTGGCGTTGATCGCCATGTTAATGGCGGTGGAGAACGGTTATCAAGCGGCGCTGATGGCGCCCACGGAAATTCTCGCGGAGCAGCATTATCTTACCAGCCATCAGTTTTTGGAGCAGCTCGGCATTAAAGTCGTGTTGCTCATTGGCGGGCAAAGGAAAAGCGAACGCGAGGAGAAACTGGCGGAGATCGCCAGCGGCAATGCGCACATTGTGATCGGCACGCATGCCGTCATTCAATCCGGTGTGCAATTTCAACGGCTCGGTTTTGTGGTGGTGGATGAGCAGCATCGCTTCGGCGTGATGCAGCGCGCCGCGCTGCGCGAGAAAGGCGAACAGCCCGACGTTCTCGTGATGACGGCCACGCCGATTCCGCGCTCGCTGTCCATGACGCTCTACGGCGATCTTGATGTCTCAATTATCGATCAACTGCCGGCTGGCCGGCAGCCGGTTCGCACGGCCTGGCGTTCGTCGACGAAGCGCAAAGAGATTTATGAATTCGTGAAACGCGAGACGCTCAAGGGTGCGCAAGCCTATCTCGTTTTTCCGCTAGTGGAGGAAACGGAAAAAAGCGATCTCGCCGCGGCGACGCAAAGCTTTGAAGAATTGCGCCAGGGCCTGTTTCGCGAGTTGCAGCCCGCGCTGTTGCACGGTCGCATGAAAACTGCGGAAAAGGAGGCGACGATGGCCGCCTTCAAAGCCGGAATCCACAAAGTTCTTGTCGCCACCACCGTGATCGAGGTCGGCGTTGATGTGCCGAATGCGACCGTGATGGTGATCGAGCACGCTGAACGCTTTGGGTTGAGTCAATTGCACCAATTGCGCGGCCGCGTTGGCCGAGGGCAGAAGCAATCGTACTGCATTCTCATTGCGGATGAGCCGGTGAGCCTCGAAACCCGCAAACGCCTGCAAACGATGGTCGACACCACTGACGGCTTTCGCATTGCTGAAGTGGACTTGGAGTTGCGCGGGCCGGGCGAGTTTTTCGGCACGCGCCAGCACGGCCTGCCGGAGTTGAAAATCGCCGATATTCTCACCGACAGCCGTATTTTAATCGCGGCGCGCGATGAAGCCTTTGCCCTGGCGAAACATGATCCGCGTTTGCAGCAGCCGGAACATGCCGCGATTCGCGAACATCTGCTGCAGCATTATCGTGAGCATCTGGAATCTGTCCGCATCGGCTAAAATCAAGCATTGACATTTAAGCTGTCAACGGATAGATTAACGGATTCTTGGAATTTTCGGATATTTTGGCGCTGGATCATATTAACCTATCGATAAATCCATCAATCAGGAGATTCTTTTCAATGTCTCATCGCAAACTAAACGCCGGGATGGCCGTTTTCGTTTTTGCCGTCTCGTTTATCGTTTATACGATGACAGTTGCACCCACAACCTCGTTTTGGGATTGCGGCGAATTCATCGCTTGTTCGTATATTCTCGGCGTGCCGCACCCGCCGGGCGCGCCGCTCTACGTTCTCCTTGGGCGCCTGTTCTCGATGATCCCGCTTGGCGTTGATGCCAGTCTCGATCCGGCGCAGATTCCCGGCGTTTGGACGGAGAATATTGCCTTGCGCGTGAATATGATTTCGCCGATCTTCAGCGCCTTCACGGCGATGCTGACCTACCTCATCATCGTGCGCTTGATTCTGCTCTTTTGGAAGAAAGAGCCGGATTCTCTCACCGAAAAAATCACTCTCTACGCCTCCGGCATTGTGGGCGCGCTCGGCTTTGCCTTCTCCGACAGCCAGTGGTTCAACTCGGTCGAGGCGGAAGTTTATGCCGGTTCAATGTTCTTTACCGCGATCGTCGTCTGGCTCATTTTAAAGTGGATGGATCAAGCCGAATCCGCGAAGTCCGATCGCTACATTCTGCTGATCTTCTACCTCGTGGGCTTGGCGATTGGCGTGCACTTGCTCAACTTGCTGGCGTTGCCAACCATCGCGATGATCATCTTTGCGCGGCGCTATCGCAGCGATAAAAAAGATTTGTTCGGCGAAATGATGAAGATGATGGCGGTGGCCGGCCTCGGCGGCCTGACGCTTTATTTCGGCGTGAATACCGGCGTGGTGCAAGGTTTACCCGCGCTCATGCACGCCGGCGGCTATCTCGCCGTGTTCTTGCTCTTGATCGCGATTTTGGTGGCGGCGAGCATGGCCATTGCCAACAAACAGCGTATTTTTGCGCTCACCATGATGTCTGCTCTGCTGATTATCATCGGCTATTCGACGTATACCGCGATTTATCTCCGGTCCAAACTCGATCCCGCAATTGACGAAAATAATCCCGAAACCGCCGAGGGCTTGATCAAATATCTCGGCCGCGAGCAATATGGCGATGTGCCCATCACGCCGCGCCGAGCCCCGTTGTGGGAATATCAAATCAAAAAGATGTTTATTCGATATTTCAATTGGCAATTCATCGGCAAGGGTGAGACGCTCGATCAACACGGGCGTATTGTCGAAGTTTTTTCGATGCGCGGCTTGTGGGGCATACCGTTTTTTCTGGGATTGATTGGCATGTTCTATCATTTTTTTAAGGACTGGCGACGCGCGCTGCCGATTTTTACCCTCTTCATCATGACCGGACTGGCAATTATCATTTATCTCAATCAAGACGATCCGCAGCCGCGTGAGCGCGATTATGCCTACACCGGCGCGTTCTTTGCGTTTGCCCTGTGGATCGGCATCGGCGTGACCGCGCTTATCGAGGGGGCGCGCGAATTTTTGTTCAGCAAAAAGGCCGTGGACCAAACCAGCAAGCCGGCGGCCTCCTTCGAAAAACAACACGGCGGCCTGGCCGTCGGTGTTGCCGGTTTGATGCTCGTGCTGGTGCCGGGCAACATGCTGTTTTCGATATTGCCGGGCGTCGATTGGCTCTCGAATTTCCGCGAGCACAACCGCAAGGGCGATTATGTTGCTTTCGACTATTCCTATAACATCCTGCAATCGTGCGAGAAGGACGCAATTATTTTTACCAACGGCGATAACGACACCTTCCCGCTCTGGTTTTTGCAATACGTCCACAACATTCGCCCGGATATTCGCGTGGTCAATCTCAGCCTGCTCAACACGGATTGGTATATCAAACAACTCCGTGATGACGCGCCGAAGGTGGCGATTCGCATGTCGGACGCAAGCATTGAGGCAATTCGGCCCATCGAATGGAAAGCTAAAACCGTTGCGATTCCGGTGCCGAAAGAGATTTACGCGCGGGAATACCAGCAAGCGCGCAAGCTCGATTCCACCATCAACTTTGAAGAAAATCCGGCAGTGCGCATCGAAGTGAAGCCAACCTATGAAGGCGTTGCGATTCGCGTGCAGGATTTGATGATTTTGAAAATTCTCGAAGACAATCAATTCCGCCGGCCGGTTTATTTTGCGGTGACGGTTTCGCCCGAGAATAAAATTGGCCTGGACCCCTACATGCGCATGACTGGGCAAAGAGATGAGCATGACAACGACATCTCCAGCAAGAAGGAGACGACAGGGCGACATCATTCACGCTGGTTGACCATGTTGTACCCGCGTTTGTTTTTGGCCCGACAATTGCTTCGTCGAGATGGTGTCCTGTTTGTTAGCATCGATGATAAAGAATTGCATAATCTGCTGCACCTCTGCGATGAGATTTTTGGTGAGGAAAACAGGATTGGCATTATCTGTTGGAAAAACGTAACAGACAACAACCCTACGTTGATCACGCCTGACAACGAATTCATTGTTTGTTATGCATACTCAAAGGAGAATCTGCCGAAAGAATGGAAGAGCCAGTTTTCAGTCGCGAAAGATTTGCTACAGAGCGAATATGAACGGCTTCGCGATGAGGGATTGCCAATTCGGAAGATTCGGATCCGTATTCGAGAGTTCATCTCTGACAATCAAGAGAGCGTAGGCTCTTT
>SZPB01000261.1 GCA_030263535.1 Cytophagia bacterium CHB2 | reverse complement strand
ACAAGCACATCGCCCTGCTTGTCGATAGCGTTGATGAAGAATATGAACGGCTCTCCAAAGCGGGAGTGAAATTCACCCTACTGCCAAAGACGATTCAAGATGTGGTGCGCATTGCATTTTTCAGAGACCCAGATGGATTGGACATTGAATTGATCGAATATTTATGAAAAAGTCCGGCATACTTAATTCCCAACTCTCCGGCCTCATCCCCGCGATGTGACATTCCGACAAGCTCGTCAGAGGAATGCAACGGCAGGCATGAGCTTGCCCGTTCGCGCTGCGAGCTTGCCGGCCGGTGGGTAAAAGCATACCCCCACGAGGCTCTGTAAATTATCGGTAGAAAGATGAGCATCGAGAAGATCATCGAAGAAGTGCTGAAAGACAAGGACTATTATGAGCGCTCCGGCGGCGGCTTGACGATTTCCGGCGGGGAGCCCATGGCGCAATTTGAATTTACCCGCGTGCTTTTGCATGCGGCCAAAGCGCGCGGCATTCACACCTGCCTGGATACTTCCGGCTTTGCTTCACAAGATAAATTTGCGGCATTATTGGACGCCGTGGATCTTTTCCTCTACGACTATAAAGCAACAGATGCCGCTTTGCACAAAAGTTTTACCGGCGTATCCAACCACGCGATACGCCGAAATTTGCATTTTCTTTATAGCAAACGCGCGCGCATCATGCTGCGTTTCCCCCGGGCGTTAACGATTCGCCTGCTCATCTCTCAGGCATCGCCGCGCTTGCCGCACGCTATCCCGGGCTGGAGGGGATTGAAATCATGTCGTATCATGTCATGGGCAGGGACAAGGCGGCGAGAATCGGAAAGCCGGCGCATTTGCGCGAGGTGCAAACCGCCGGCGAGGCAATGAGAATCAAATGGCTTGCAACGTTGCAGCGATTGGGCTGCACGAACGCGGCGTAACTCACGTGGTCGGTCCGGGGGGCGGGCTCGATCATCATCAGGAAAGGAACCCGCAAATGAGCACACCGATTGCGCGTCACATCACCGAAGAGCAGAAAAACCAATATCACCGGGAAGGCTATTTCCTCCCCGAGAAAGTCACACCGGACGAGCAGCTCGAAAAACTGCGCGCCGAGTGTGATCATCACGTCAACGAACAGAATGCCGAAATGGATCGTCTCGGCGTCGATGAGCTTGATCTCAGCCGGCGCAACAGCCGCTATTTCGTTTTCCTGCCTTACAAAAATCGGCCGCAGCTCGCCGAATTCATTTTCAGCGATCTGATGGCGGAAATTTGCCGCGCCACGATCGGCGGCGAGGCTATGCTGTTCTGGGAACAGTTCGTCATCAAGGGCACGGACAAAAAGGGCGTAGCGTTCGGCTGGCACCAGGATTTCGGCTATGTCGATCACACGCACAAATACTACGTCAACGCCTGGATACCGCTCGACGACGTGAACGAGGAAAACGGCATCATTTACATTTTGCCCTACTCACAAGCCGGCGCGCGCGAGAAGGTCGAGCACAAAGTTCTTCCGGGTTCGAATGATCGCATCGGTTATTTCGGCGACCACCCCGGCATTCCCATGAATTGCCCGGCTGGATCGATTGCGGTGTTTTCGATTACGGCTTTTCATCGTTCCGGCGCCAACAACACCAACCGCTTGCGCCGCATTTACTCCATCCAATTTTTTCCGGAAACTGTTTAGGAGGCCGATGACTCGCTCAAGGGCCTGGCCGAGCCCTTTCTGCAAAATGGCCGGCTGGTGAGGTGAAGATGGCGTTTTATGCGTTTGAGGTGAGGCGCGCACGCAGGTTTGTTCTTGCCGTTGACGCCGCACCGCGCCCTCTTGCGCTTCTCAAAAATATGTTTACTTTCTGGCGTGATGAAAAAGCCCAAAAATCACGCCGTTTGTTGGAGCCTCGCGCTCTGGTTCTCCTTTCCTGCCGCGCTTTTTGCCCAATTGCATGACATTCGCTTCGAGCAGGTGTCGGTGGAGCAGGGCCTTTCCAATTATGCCGTCACCAAAATCGTGCAAGATCAACAAGGCTTTCTTTGGATCGCCACCGAAGACGGGTTGAATAAATACGACGGCTACGCCTTCACGGTTTACAAGCCTGATCCCGCGGACTCCAATTCACTAGCGAGCAGATTTGTGCAGATGGTGTATGCCGATCGCACGGGGAATCTCTACGTCGGCGCAGGTTATGACGGCTTGCGCCGCTATAACCCCGACACCGACAAGTTCGACCGCTTTAAAAGCGAGCCGAATCATCCTGAAAGCCTCACAGGCAAAAGCGTTCAGGCCATTTTGGAAGACCAACACGGCGAGCTTTGGATAAGCACGAACGAGGGGCTTTATCGCTACGATCCGCAGCGCGACGCGCTGACGGTTTACCGCCACGATGCTCGCGACGCAGCGACGATCAGCAGCGATTACATCTTGGGACTTTGCGAAGATCGCACCGGCACGTTGTGGGTGGGAACCAATGCCGGCCTTAATCGCTTTCAGCGGGAACGAAACGCCTTCACGCATTATCGTCACAATCCCCAAAACCCCACGGGTCTCACCAGCGATCTAATCGGCCACATTCGCGAAGACCGCGACGGCGTCATTTGGATCGGCACCAACGCCGGCTTGAATCGCTATGACCACAAGTCTGATACGATCACGCGCTGCCGTTACGATCCCCAAGATCCATACGCCTTTATTCCCAACATGGTTTTCGATATTTATGAGGACAGCAAAGGCGCGTTATGGATCGCCACTTTTCATACCGGTTTGTGGCGTTATGATAAAACGACGGATCGTTTTTTCCGTTACGCACACGACCCCAATGATCCGCATTCACTCAGCGAGGATCGCATCAGTTGCATATTCGAAGATCGCTCCGGCGTGATGTGGGTGGGCACGTATCGCCACGGCCTCAACCGTTATGAGCGGCGGCAGGACGTTTTTACGCGCTACCCAACCCTGCGCAGCCAGGGCGTATACGCCATCTTGCAGGATCGCAACGGCGAGCTTTGGTTGGGAACGAGCGGCGACGGTTTATTGCGCTATGATCGTGAGGGAAAACTTCTCGCGCATTATCGCCACGATCCCGCGAAGCCAACGACGCTCGTTACGTATGGCATCCTGTCGCTGCACGAGGATTGCCGCGGCGAACTGTGGATCGGCACGGGCCGGGGCTTGAATCGCTACGATGCGGCAACGCGGAATTTTGTCCATTATCCACACCGACCGCTCGATCCCTCTCTCGCGGATCATTATGAAGTGAAAACCATTTTTGAAGACGCCGCGGGCGAGCTTTGGATCGGCACCAAAGGCAGCGGCTTGTGCAAATTGGATCGTGAGAAAAAAACGTTCACGTATTATCGCCACGACCCTAAGAATCCGCAGAGTCTCAGCGGCAATAACATTTGGGCGATTGGCGAAGATCAAAACGGAAATTTGTGGATCGGCACTTTCGGCAACGGCGTGAATCGTTTCGACCAGCGAACGGGAATATTCACTCGCTATCAGCACGATCCGAAAAATTCTCAGAGCCTGAGCAATGACGCGATCTATGCGATATATATCGAACCGGGCGGCGCAATTTGGGCCGGCACATTCGGCAGCGGTTTGAATCGGCTCGATCCCAACACCGGGCAGGTGACGCGTTACACGGATAAGGAGGGTTTGCCCGATAATTTTGTGAAAAGCATTTTGCCCGATGAAAACGGCAACCTTTGGCTGGGCACGGACAAAGGCTTGTCAAAACTCAATACGAAGAACGGGTGGTTCAAAACCTACACGGTCAAGGACGGCTTGTTGAGCAATCAATTTCTTTCGGGCGCATATTACAAAAGCGCTGAAGGCCGATTGTTTTTCGGAGGCGATGAAGGCGTCATTGCTTTTCATCCCGACAGCTTGAAGGATAATCCGCACGCGCCGCCGGTGGTCATCACGCAGTTCAATGTTTTCGGCAAGCCGGTGGCGTTGCCGGCCGCGCTCTCTTCGCTGGGGGAGATCAAACTTTCCTACCGGCAAAACTTTTTTTCGTTTGATTTTGTGGCGTTGGATTTTGCTGCGCCGATGGAAAATCAATACGCTTATAAATTGGAAGGCTTCGATCCGGATTGGGTGCAGAGCGGCACGCGACGTTTTGCGAGTTACACCAACGTCGATCCGGGCGAATATGTTTTTCGCGTGAAAGGCGCGAACAGCGACGGCGTTTGGAATGAGCAGGGCGTGTCCATCAACATCGTGATCACGCCGCCGTTTTGGCAAACGTGGTGGTTTCGCGCGCTCGCGATTTTTTCCGTGCTCGCCGCGGCTTTCACGTGGCATCAATTCAGAATCAGAAGAGTTGAAGAGAAAAGAGCCGCGCTCGAGAAACAAGTGGCCGAACGCACCGCTTTCTCCGAGGCGTTGCAGCACGCCCTCAACGAAGTGGAAGGCTTGAAAAACCGGCTCGAAGCGGAGAACGTTTACTTGCAGGACGAGATCAATCTCGAGCACAATTTTGGCGACATCATCAGCCGCAGCGAGGCGCTCAAAAAAGTTTTGCACAAAGTCGAGCAAGTCGCCGCCACCGAGGCCACAGTGTTGATTCTCGGGGAATCGGGCACGGGCAAAGAACTGCTCGCGCGCGCGGTGCATAATTTGAGCGAACGCCGCGACCGGCCTTTGGTGAAAGTGAATTGCGCCGCGTTGCCCGCGAATTTGATTGAAAGCGAATTGTTCGGCCATGAGAAGGGCGCTTTTACCGGCGCGATTGCCCGCAAAATCGGCCGCTTTGAGCTTGCCGATGGCGGCACAATTTTTCTCGACGAAATCGGCGAGCTGCCGCCGGAGCTGCAAGCCAAGCTATTGCGCGTTTTGCAGGAAGGCGAGTTCGAACGCGTCGGCGGGCAACAAACGTTGCGGGTGAATACGCGCGTCATCGCCGCCACCAATCGCGATCTCAAAGTAGAAATCGCGCACGGCCGTTTTCGCGAAGATTTGTATTATCGGCTGCACGTCTTCCCCATTACCATTCCGCCGCTGCGCGAGCGCCGCGATGATATTCCTTTGTTGATCAGCCATTTTGTGAAAAAGTACAGCGCCCGCACCGGCAAGAAGATCGAAACCGTTTCGCAAAATCTCATTGCCACCTTGCAAGCTTATGATTGGCCGGGCAATGTTCGGGAATTGGAAAACGTGATCGAGCGCGCCGTGATTGTGAGCCGGGGTAAACAACTCAAGCTGGACGATTGGCTTCCTCACACCGGCGCAAGAATGAATGCGCCGGGATTGATCTCGATCGAGGAGATGGAGCGCAATCACATCATTAAAGTTCTGGAGCAAACGAATTGGCGCATCAGCGGCGAAAGAGGCGCAGCGAAAATCTTGAACATCAATGCCTCGACGTTGCGCTCGCGAATGGAGAAGCTGGGGATTAAGAAGTGAGGTTTTTAGGAAGACGAGCTTGTTTGCAAAAATAGCTTGTTTTATTTGGCGAGGGAGATTATTACAGATGTAAACAAACAAAATGAAGCAATCAGAGAATATCTCTGATCCTACGCCGATCCTGCAGGACATCAAACGAGTGCGCCCGAGTGGAGGGTATCGGCGGCTGCGCTCGTTTCAAGTGGCGACGATCATCTATGATGCAACGGTTCTGTTCTGTGAACGCTTTCTATACAAGCGCTCTCGTACGATTGATCAAATGGTACTGGCCGCGCGCAGCGGGCGGCAGAATATTGCCGAGGGCAGCCGCGCCGCAGCCACTTCGAGCCAGACTGAATTGAAGCTGGTCAATGTGGCCCGCGCGAGCCTTGACGAGTTGCTGTTGGACTACGAGGATTTTTTGCGCCAGCGAGGCAAACGGCAGTGGCACAAAGATGATCGCGAAGCGCTTGCTGTGCGGGCGCTTGGCCGGAAACAGGAGCAGCAATCTTCAATCGATCACTCCGATCCCGCTGCTCACTGGAAAATTTACGCCGCCTGTTTGGAACATAAGGATTCCGAAATTGTTGCCAACACGATTATTTGTTTGATCCATCAGACGAACTATCTTTTGGATCAACAGATCACCGCGCTTGAACGGCAATTCATCGCCGAGGGTGGCTACAGGGAGCAATTAGCGGCAGCGAGACTTGCCGAACGGTCGAAGCAGAATCGTGTTGATCAAGCGCAGTCAAATGAACAAGCTCATAAGAAAGCTCCTGCTTGCCCTACCTGTGGAAAGCCGATGGTCTTGCGCACCGCGCGCAAAGGCAAAAACGCAGGCTCGCAGTTTTGGGGGATGCGCTGGTTACCCGAATTGTAGAGGTACGAGGGCAATTTAGAAATCCGGCGGATCGGCCAGATGTGACGTTTCTTCTCAAATTCACGATATTTCGCAAATTCGCTATATATCGCAAGTTTCGCTGAAGCCTGCCTGAAATAAACAATCATCGTTATCTGCTTTTTCCAAAAGCCACTTGGAGCCGCATCCAAGTGGCTTTTTTATTTTGGCATGGTGGTTGTCATGGCATCGTCACGCCGAAATCAATCACGAGAGAACGAAATGCAAACGATTGTTGTAGAAGCGAACTTTCAAAAAGAAGTGCTCGAAAATCCTGAGCCTGTGCTCGTGGAGTTTGGCGCGGATTGGTGCGGCGCGTCTCATATGCTCGCGCCCATCCTAGAGCAATTGCGCGAGGAGTTCAAAGAGCAAATCAAAATCGTGCGGGTGGATATTGATGCCTGTTCGCGTGTAGCCGCGGAGTACGGCATTCAAGATATTCCAATGCTGGTGTTTTTCAAGAATGGACAACTCGTCGATCAGATCATCAGCCTCGCGCCGAGGCCAATCATCGCCAACAAGCTTCGTGCGTTGTTGCGGTGATGCCGACGATACGGCGTTATACCCGTTATGGGTGAGCATCACATTGCTACCGTCACTCCCGCGAAAGCGGGAATCTATAAAAAAACGACTCTCCGAGGATAAGCCATGCACTGGATCTATGCTCATCTCATCGGCGATTATCTTTTGCAGAATGATTGGATGGCAAAAGGCAAGAAAGCCGACTCCCGGGTTTGCACAATGCACGTGCTGATTTACATGCTGCCGTTTCTGTTTACCGGCATGGCTTGGTGGCAATTGCTGTTGATCGCGCTGCAACATTGGCTGCAAGACCGGACGGACTTCGTGTTCTGGAGTATGAAGGCCATGGGCCGCAACGAGTTCGTCGCGCAGCCGCTCGCGCCGTGGTCGATTATCATTACGGACAACATTTTTCACATTCTGTGGATTGCTTTGGTCGCGACGGCATAAGAACCGCAGCGCACAACTGATCCACGCGGTTTTTCCTTTTCAATTCCCGTTCATTTTAAAGGGAGATTTCGGTATGAAAAAAATCTTGCTGTTGTTGCTCGCCCTCATGCTGACGCCGATGCTCGCTTCGGCGCAGAGCAAATTTTCGGTTGCTCCCGCCGCGGGTTTCTATAAAGCAAAGCTCGACGTGCTCAATGATGACTTGAGCGCGCTCGAAGATCTCGGCGCAAAAGTGGAGAAGCCCGGCGGCAATTTTCATTTGGGCGGCAGATTGTATTATCAAAAAAACGCGCGCTGGAGCTGGCTCGCCGAGGCCAATCTTTGGAAGGATCGCGGTGAAGGCCGCATCCAAGACGGCGGCGCGAGCTTTGACTTTGAGCAACGGGTTCGCCTCGTGCCCATCATGATTGGCTCGCAGTATTACTTCAGCCAACCTAAAGAGAAGGCGCGCATCTACGCCGGCGCAACGGGCGGCATCGTGCTCGTGAACGTGAAAGCCGAGTTCAACCTGAATGTGCCGGGCCAGGGGCAATTCTCCGAATCGCCCTCGGCCTCGGGCAATGATTTGGTGAGCAAGCCCTTCATCGGCCTCGAGTTGGCGAACACGAACAAAATGTTCTTCTGGGGCGAGGTGGGATATTTGATCGGCAAATATACGGTCGAGCTAACCGATCCCCTCTCCGGCGCGACGGTGGAGAACGATGTTTCCCTCAACGGCTTGCACTTTACCGCCGGTGTGAGGTTTCGGTTGTGAATGGCGGGCAAACTCGCGTCCGCGAAACATAAAGGAATTGCGAAAGGGCATTTAGTTTAGTGGAGTGTCAATTTGAAGTTTGACGCTCCAAGTTTCGCGAAAAAATCTCAGCGATCAACATAAAAAAACTTGTTTCCCGCTAAGAACCCTGTGAATGCCGGCCATGAAGGCTGGAGGAGACAAAACAAATGAAGCGAAGGTTTATCTTTTTGCCAGCCCTCACGCTTTGGCTGTTCGCGGCGGGCTGCGAAACCGAATGGCTGATCAATGAAGAAGGCAACCTCGTTCCTAAAACCGTTGAGCACGATTCATCCTTGCCGGCGATTGCAATCAACGGCAGCACGTTTCACGCGGAAGCATTCGGCAATCCTGCGGACAAGATGCTGGTGATCTTGCACGGCGGGCCGGGCGCGGATTACCGCTACTTGCTCAACTGCAAACAATTTGCCGGGCGCGGTTATTACGTGATCTTTTACGATCAGCGCGGCTCGGGTTTATCAAAACGCGAGCGCAAAGACTCCTATTCCATTCAGTTGATGTTGGACGATTTGGCCGCCGTCATTGCGCATTACAGAACTTCTTCGGAGCAAAAGATCATTTTGCTCGGGCATTCGTGGGGCGCGATGCTGGCGACGGCTTATATCAATCAACATCCCACTGCGATTGACGGCGCGATCCTGGCCGAGCCGGGCGGTTTTATTTGGCAGGACATCCTGGATTACGTGAAGCGCACGCGCCAATTCAGCTTCACCGGCGAAACGCTAAATGATGCCGTGTATCTCGAACAATTTATTACCGGCGACGAAGACGAGCATGCGATACTCGATTACAAGTTCGGATTGCTCTCCTTCGCGGATGAGGCCGAGGACAGCCCGCTGGGGAATGAAGGCGCGTTGCCGTTCTGGCGCGGCGGCGCGATTGTGAATCGGGCGTTGTTTGAATTGGGCGAGAAGGAGAAGCCGGACTGGACCACGAACCTTCAGCAATACACCACCAGGATACTTTTTGTCTATAGTCAGCGCAACAAAGCCTACGGGCTTGATCACGCGCGCAAAGTTTCATCCGCATATCCCAACGTGCAACTTGAGCGCATTGACGGCGCCGGGCATGATTTGCTCACGTTTCCGGCCGGCTGGAATTATTTCTTTCCGATGGCGCTAACTTACTTGGAGTCGCTTTGAGATGAAAAACGTCACATTCATTTTCATGTACGCGGCGTTGCTCGGCGCGGCAGCTCTTGCCGGGGCGCAAACGCTCAACTGGA
>SZPB01000260.1 GCA_030263535.1 Cytophagia bacterium CHB2 | reverse complement strand
CGTCTCTCTGGCAGCATCAAAACAGGCGAAGCTGGCAGCTCTTCAGCGCGAACAAGAACAGGCACGGATTGAAGCCCGGCGCAAATTCGTGGCAGATTCTCTTGCGCGAGCGCAGGCCGCCGCGCAACAACGGCTGGCGCGTGAAAAAGCAACAGCAGCCCAAATTTCGAGAACTGCTGCAACGAGAGTCGATACGAACGCAGAAGAAGTTCGCGAAGCTGCGCGTGTGCCGGCTTTTCCTGCCCCAAAGGACAAACGGCCTTGGTATCAAACCATGTTGAGCGCGCCCGCCGAGCTGCCGCGTTTATTCAACGTGCCAACCGCCGAGGTTTTGGGTTCTCTTGATCTCTACTTCACCGGCGGCGGCGCATTCGGCATTGAAAAAGAACGCAATTTTCTCGGTCACGCGGGCCTCGGCCTCGGTGACATTGCAGAGGTGGAATTCGCCACGCAGGCCGTGATCAATTCGCTGCAACAAGGCTCGTCCAGCGTGCCGACGTCTGCGTTCAAGATGCAAATACTGCGCGCGTGTGATCATCTTCCGGCGATTGCCGCCTCGTTGCGCGGCACCACGAGCTGGCACTACCTGGAAGGCAATGATCCCAATATCTCATTTGAGACGCGGCTGACGAAACTTTATCTTGTCGCATCAAAACAATTCGGACAAGCCACGGCGCATCTGGGCGCGGGGTTGACGGATGTACGCGTGCGCAATCCACGCGGCTGGCGTTTTCATAATCCCGCCGAAAAGGAGTTGCAACGCAATCTCATTGCGCCCTTTGGCGGTGTTTCGATTCAAGCCAATCCCAAGGCGCTGGTGATGATCGAAATCGAAGGCTTACCCTCATACAATTTTGTTGAGGGCGGGACTTACGACGGCGGCGGTATCAAGAATATTTGGGCTGGTGTGATCGGCGTGCGTTTCTATTTCACCAATTGGCTGGCGGCGGATACCGGCGTGCGCTATCGCAGCGATTTCGACGGCATCGCTGACGCGAACATTCAAGCAAATATCAATATGCTTCTGCCGCTGGGCCGGTTGCGCACTGTAACCAAGGCAAATTAGCCCGAGGTTGATATGCGATCGTTAGCTTTTTGCCGATATTGGGTAGGCTTGTTTTGCTCTTGATTTCTAGCGCCGCTTTTTCACAAACGGCTTCAATCGCATCTGTCGATACCCAAGATTTTTCGGCTCTTTCTACGCTCAAAAACGGGCAACGGATTCGTGTTGTGAGCACTTCACAAGGCAAGCTCATCGGTGAATTTGCTGAACTGCGAGGCGATACGCTGCTGCTGCGCGCCGGTTCTGGCGAATTGCTGACTCTTCCGCAGGCTGCTTTGCTCGCCGTCTGGCAGCGCACCAACTCGTCGCGAACCGTTGCAACAGTCGGCGCAATTGCCGGGGCACTATCAGGCGCGCTTGCAGGCGCAACAATGGCCGGCCTAGCCAATCTCGACTGTGAGACGCATTGCCAGGATTTGACGGCACTTCATCTGCTGAGCAGCGCAATCGGCGGCCTGATGGGCGCGGCGGTTGGGGCAACGATACCGGCATGGCAGCAGGTGTATGCAAAGAATTGAACCATGCGAGATCATCAAAAAGTTTTTGCGGTATCAATAATAAATGCGTGTGAGGTGAAATCATGAATCGATTACATAAATTGGCCGCAATATTTTTGAGCTTCTATTTCTGCGGCTTTGCGATTGTGCCGCTTTTCGCGCAGAGCTTGCCGGCTGCTCAGAATGAGGGCATTCTGTGCCCGTACTGTGGTTTCGTGAATCAAGAAACGAACAAGTTTTGCAGCGCGTGCGGGACTCGCTTGGCCGTGGAAGATGCGCAAGCATCAACATTGACTGATTCCAACCTGTATCGCAACTTGCAGGAAGCATCTTTGCAGGCAAGCGCAACTACGCCGGAAGAGAAGCACGCGCAGCTTTTGTATGAAACCGGGCTTGCGTTCAGCGAACAGGGCTTTTAGGACCAGGCGTCAAAATATTTTCGCCGGGTGGTGAAGGAATATCCCGCGTCCACGTATGCTAACGAAAGCGAGCAATTGGCAAAAGCGTGTGAACATCTGGTTTTAGCAAAAGCCAAAAACGATCAAAAGCCCGTGAAGTCCGGTGGTTCTTCAGCAGCGGCATTTAGCGGCGCATTGGGCACGCTCGGCGGGCTTTTGTTGTTGATGATGTTGTTGGCTGGCGGTATGGATTAACCTGGCGCGGAAACGACGATGAAAACGAATCACACGTTTCAGGTCCTCTGGCTTGCGCTCGTTGGCATCAATTGCTCGTCAACCATCCTGGTTAATCACGAACAATTGTGTTACGAGGCAAGGCGATGGAAAGCCGGCAGCAAGCTCGAGATCGTGGATACCACCGGACACAAATATGACGGCAATTTGCTGGAACCCGTTTCCCGGCTTGCCGATTCTTCTGAATTTCTCGTCATCACAAGTGAACAGAAGAATATCCAAATGCAATTCAAGCTTTCCCCCGCGGCCCAAACGGAGGTGGCGCATGTGCGCCTCGCGCGCAAAGCCAACGCCGGCGAGGTTTTGACGGCTGGTTTGCTCGGACTGTTGGGCGGCGCGTTTCTCGGCTCGCATGCCGGAGAGGCCATGCAAGCAAAGCATGACGACACGCCGGCAGCGCGATTTTATGGCGGAGCGCTGGGAGGAATGGGAGGATTTGTTTCATGCGCCGTTCTCTTGAATGCGCTGCCGCATGAACAGGAATTCATTTTAGAGCGTGAGACAAAACCGTAAAATTCATGCGTGAACAGATATCGTCCATTTCTCACTGTCAGTCGCCGTTACGTGCCACAAGAGTCGTCAGGTCCCGGATTGCTTTGGTAACTAATCTTATGTGAACTTTATGGTCGCTAGTGGGTCTTCGTTACCAAAAGCTTTTTTAACTTCACCTAATTTTAGGAAGGCATATGCGAAAATCTGAATCCCATCCAACTTCCGTGTTGGTGATTGCTGTTGCCGGCTTATTGCTGCCGTTCTCACTTACAGCGCAATCCATCTGGGTTGATCGCAGTCACAACAAAACCATCGCGCTTGAGATTCTCAAGCCCAACCTGGCAGGAGATTTTTACGACAACACGACGTTCCCCACTTCGGCGATGTTTTTATCCCTGCGCTTGCCCATCAGCAATCGGCTCAACTTCGTGAGCGAGTTTCCTCTTGCGCATGCTGGAGTTGATTACAGTTCCGGCTTTTTTGAGTTCGATGAATCAGAGACCGGTATTGGAAATCCCTACGTTGGCCTCGAAATACTCAACGAGAACTCGTCGTTTTTTACTGAAATCGGTGTGCGCGCGCCTTTGACTCCGGAGAGCAACCTGGGAACCACCGTTGGTTTGTTTGCTGACTTCATTGATCGCAGCGAAGCGTTTTGGTCGGATGTTTTATCGGTGATCGCCGTCCCAAATTACCATTACCATGCGCCCTCAGGTTTCACCATGCGATTGCGCGGCGGCCCCTCGTTTTGGATTTACACCGGCGGTGAAGACACCGATAAGGACGTGGAGTTGTTTCTGCTTTATAGCGCACAAGCCGGCTATGAATCACACAACGTCAGATTGATGGGCGGCCTTTCCGGACGCATGATCGTTACGGAGAGCGACCTCAATATTGGCGACCGGACGCTTCATCAATTTGGCGCTTCTGCCAGCGTTGATCTCGGCCGCGTGCGGCCGGGCGTGCAATTCAGATTGCCGCTGGACGAAGATTTTGGCGATTTTCTTGATTCGGTTTTTGGCGTTAGTCTCGCCATTGAGTTCGACTGAAGTGTTTCCTCAATTTTTGCAGACAAACGCGCAGATTGTCGGTTGCGAGACATGGGTAGACGGTTGAAATAAAACGCCAGCCCAGGCCATTGCTTGTTTTCGAAACTCCGCCATTGGGCCAATCGTCTTCCGCAGCAAAATTTCAGAGTGACCTGCGACAATATAGTCTTTCAGCTCTCCAATGACTTCATAACCGAGCCGCAAATACAATTTTTGCGCGTTCGGGTTGAAAGAGGACACGCACATAAACACATTCGGAAAGTCACGAAAGATTCTGGCTTCGGCAAATTTGATTAACTCACTGCCCACGCCTTGACCGCGCCAATCCGGCATAACACACACCGTTTGAATATAACCGCGAAACGCGCCTTGCAAATTGAGAATAATAAAGCCGGCCAGGCAATCATTCCCATACGCGACATACGTTTCCTTTGCAGCATCGCTGAGAATATTGCGGCATTCTTCATAGCCTCGTCCGAGCGTGAGCCACGGGTCGGAGGTTGCCATGGTTTGCGCGCATGCGTGAACTTCCTCGGCGTTTTGTAGCGGACGAATGTCAATCATAGATTGTTCCTCCAGTCAAAATCTTGAGCAAAGCGTTCACAAGCTTCGCGCAATGCATCCTCGGCATTCAAGCCCAAACCGCGGCCCAGAGAAACCAGGTTGAAGAGCAGATCGCCAAAAGCTGTTTGCAGGGATTCATCGTGGACCACGCGTTCACCATTTTGATGATTAAAGGCCACGTTTGAAAAATCAAGCAGTCGTTGATGAACGTTTTGGCGATCTGCCGCTGCGGCATTCGCTTTTTGCTGCAGCCGTGCCGCCTTTTGCAAGGCCGGCAATGCGCGCGGCACGCCGTCGATTGCAGACTTTTTACCTTCTTGCTGTTTGAGTTTTTCCCATAACTGCGTTTGCTCTTCAGCCGAGTCGACTTTAGCGTCGCCGAAAACATGCGGGTGCCGTCGAATCATTTTTTCACAAATGCCATCGATCACCTTGCCAATGTTGAAGCGGCCGGTCTCTGTCGCGATCTGCGCATGATACACCACTTGCAAAAGTAAATCACCCAGTTCGTTGCACAACTCCTCATCCTCGCCGGCGTCAATCGCTTCCAAAACTTCATACGCTTCTTCGAGAAGATATTGCCGCAACGACGCGTGCGTTTGTTGGCGATCCCACGGGCAGCCATCGGGCGCACGCAATCGGTTCATGATTTCGACGAGGCGGGGAAATTTCTCACTGCCGTGCATGCCTTTCTCCTGTTCGTTTTTTTGTTGGAATTTTAGATAAGTAGATTCACTCAAATTTGAAAGAGATTTTATCCGATCGCAAAATCCCCCGCTGAAAACCGCGGATGCACACCAATAAACGCGAATTTGAAATTCGCACACACTCGCGTTTGTTCACGATTCAGAAAAGTGAACAGGTCACGTTGCCAGGTTGCTGCAAAGCGCAGGCAGAGGAATCGTGCGCAGGAGCTTATCCTTGACTTTCAAATGAAAAATCAGTAAATAATCGCCGCCAAAATACAACTGTGACGAGCATGGCATGCCAATTTTGCACCACTCTGCGACGCTTGATTGGGTTATCTTTGGTGGTTTCTTGTTGCTCCTGTTCGTGCTGCTTGCCGCAGCCGAGGCGTTGCAGCGTCGCAATATCCTTACAGGCGAAACCAGCCGAAAAATCGTGCATATGTTAACGGGTCTTGCGGTGCTCCTCTCGCCCTTCCTGTTTCAAACATTACTTCCGTTGTTGATATTGGCCGTGCTGTTCACTGTTCTTAATGCCGTGGCTTTGAAATTCGGCCGGTTCAGCGGCATACATGCCACGGGACGGAAAACGTATGGCACCGTGTTTTACCCGCTGGCTTTTTTTGTGCTGTTGCTCTTGTTTTGGCGCCGCGAAACCCTGGCATTGTTGGTAGGAATGAGCTTGCTCGCAATTGCGGATGTGTGCGCGGCGCTCGTGGGCGAGCAGGCGAAATCGCCGCTGCGCTTGCCGCTGCCGGGCGATCGCAAGAGCTTGCAAGGCTCGCTGGCGATGTTTGTCAGTTCGGCGCTGCTCGTTTTCATCGGGTTTGCGTGGGCTGGCCCGATTTTGGGCTTTCATCCGGAAACCTCGCGCGTCATTTTTGCGGTGATTGGCATTGCGTTGCTGGCAACAGCGGGTGAAGCGGTTTCATGGCACGGCTCGGACAATCTTTCCGTGCCGCTGCTCGGCGGTTTCCTGACGTATTTTTATGTGAATGCTTCTGATGCGGCGATCGTGCAATTTTTTGTCGGTGAATTGCTGGCATTGGCCGTTACGGCGATTTCGTATCGCGTGAAGTTTTTGGAACTCAGCGGCGCGTTGGCCACCTTTGTGCTCGGCTCATTTGTGTTTGGCCTCGGCGGTTGGAAATTCAGCTTGCCGTTGCTGGCGTTTTTTGTGTTGTCCAGCATGCTCTCGCGTTTGGGCGCAGCGCGTAAAAGAGCTGCGAATAAAAATTTTCAAAAAGGCCATCGCCGCGATCTTGGACAAGTGCTGGCCAATGGCGGCATTCCCGGGCTGCTCGTGGTGTTGTGGTATCTTGCGCCTCAACCGGTTTGGTATTTTTTATTTTTGGGCGCAGTTGCCGCGGTGACCGCAGACACCTGGGCTACAGAGATCGGCCTGCTCTCACGCCGCCCGCCGCGCTTGATTACTTCTCTGAAAATTGTCGCGTCAGGCACCTCGGGCGCGATTTCGACTCTGGGCTTGTTCGGCGCAGCCTTGGGCGCGGGCACGATTGCGCTTCTCGGCTGGGCATTGCAATCTGTCAGTCCGGCTCATCGTTTCGGGCTTATTGGCGTTGTGCTGATTACTGCAGCCGGCGTGCTCGCACATTTGTTTGACAGCCTGCTGGGCGCAACAATTCAGACGCAACGCGTTTGCCTCACCTGCCGCAAGGTCAGTGAAAAGAAGGGCGAATGCTGCGGCGCGGAACGCCAGCCGCATTCGGGTTGGCGCTGGGTGGATAATGACATGGTCAATGGCATCTGCGCGCTTAGCGGTGTGCTGGCGGTGTTTTTGGGAATGCCGATGCTCAAGATTCTCGCTTAAATAACTTGCCCGTACCTCAAACCGCGAATGAACGCCAATAAACGCGAATTCTAAAATTTAGAGAATATTCGCGTTCACATAACCAAATTTGCTTCAGAGAAACATGACATCTCGCTTCTTCCCCAAAACCTCGACTCACCGCACGAAACTGTGGCGCAAGGCCTCGTGGCTCATCTGCGGTATTTTACTGTATCTGGCATACACTTACTTCGGCGGCAGCTCCGGGCTGATTAAATTTTGGCGATTGCACCAAACGCGTTCGACCTTGGAAAGAGAAATTACCGCTTTGCAAGTCCGCCAGGACAGTCTGCGCCAGGTGATCAAGCTGCTGGAACACGACACCACCTACATCGAAAAAGTCGCGCGCGAGCGCTATCAAATGGGCAAGCCGGGCGAGACGATTTACAGCATCGTCAAGCAGCCCAAATCCGAGGAAGCTAAAAAGTAGTCATGACGACCGCGTTGATTCCAACTCCCGAACACAAGTTTGCCGCGAAGCTCAAGGGTTATTTTCTCGCCGGGCTTTTGGTTTTAGTGCCGATCAGCTTGACGGTTTATATTTTTTTTGAATTGTTCAAGGCGATTGACGGCATTCTCAAAGACGAGATCTTCGTCATTTTGCGACAAACCTTCGGTGTAACCTTCACCTTTCCCGGCGTGGGCTTGGTTGCGCTGCTGCTGCTGATTTTAGGAACCGGCATGGCCGCGCGCAGTTACTTCGGCCGCAAGTTGGTGGAGTTCGGCAATCGCGCGGTCACCCGCATTCCCATCATCAGCCGCATCTACGGCACCGTGCAGCAGCTCAGCCAGGCGCTATTCGGCGGCGAGCAGCGGCAATCGTTCAAGAAAACCGTGCTGGTGCCTTATCCCAATCCCAACACTTGGCGGCTCGGTTTTTACATTCAGGAAATGCGCGGTGAGATTCAAGAGGCGTTGCAGCGCGAGATCGTGTGCGTGTTCATTCCCAATCCCCCCAACCCCACCGGCGGTTTTTTGATGTTCTATCCCAAAAGCGATGTCATTGAGCTGGAGATGCCGGTGGAGGACGCCGTGCATCTGCTCATTTCCTACGGCACGGTGGCGCCCAAAGCGCGCGCGTCAAAACACATGATGTTGACGCGCGACCATCTTGAGACCATGCAAAAGAAATCGGAGTGAACTCATTTCGAATTGCAGATTGACGTGCCGGCGGTGCGCACCAAAGCGCGAGCGTTACCGTTGCCGCCAGGAGGGAACAAGTACCTTTGGAAATCAATTCATTGATTGATCATTGTGATTTGGCATTCTAAGCGCATCTTTGCCGCCCTCTTGCATTTGACGGCCGGCGCGCTTGTTTTTTGCGCCGTCGGGCATGCGCAAGAGCCGGAACTCACGCCGGTGTTGCCCGATACCGTCATCCCCGGAGAATTGCTGAACCCGGCGCCTCGCGCGACTTCTCGACCGCTCACCAGCCTGATGCAATTCGGGCACGATATTGAAATCTTCAATTGGCAAACCCAAATAAATTTTCAAAAAACGCTCGCAACCCGCTGGCAGCTTACGCTCTTTGAAAACTTCAGCTCCGTGTTGCAACAACAAGCGCGCGGCGACATTTGGAAGGACGATCAAATGGCGGGCTTGCGTTTGCAGCGCGCGCTGCGTCCGTATTGGCGTTTCGAAACGGAAGCAACCTCGCGCGTGTTTCGCGATGATTTCACCCGCGGCGCGGCCGGCCTCAACAACAATGATTTCAGTTTGCATCGCTTCACGCTGCGCAATGAGCTGACGCTGGCGCAACGCCTGCGCCTGACGCCCGGCCTGGGTTATCGTTGGGAGAACGTGTTGCAGCGGCAGGAATACGGCCCGCACCTTGAAGCGAAAATCGCGCTCGCGCCGGTTTCGTGGAATGATTATGTGCATCAATTCGAGGCCGCCGGCCAGTGGGATGATACGCGCGACCGGCGCAACGACGATTTCAATTTAACCTACGGCGTGTCGCGCGTGTTTGAAGGCCAGGCCACGGATTCGCTGTTCGTGCGCTACAGCCATCTGCGCCGCGAAAACTATTTTGCCGATACCACGCTGCAAGTCGACGGCCTGGAGCGCAATCGCCGCGCCATTGAAAATCGCTTGAACTATCGTTTCAGCAGCGGCTTTTTGCAACTGCGCACGGAAATCGGCGAAACGGATATCGTCGGCACGCGGCGCTGGGTGGAACCGGCCACGCTCTCAGGCCGCCTCAATGGCCGTTTTCAAGAGAGTAATTTCGAAACGAATCATCAAGGTTTGTTGGCGTTTTATGGCAGGCGGCTTTCGAACGAAATTGCATTTGACTATTCCTCGCGCAACCGCACGTTTGAGATTCCGGATTCCTTGCGCGCCAGCCCGTTTCTGCGGCGTTTTCCGCGCGAAGGTTTTGACGCGGACGACTGGACCTTCGGGCTGAGCCACCGGCTGCATTGGCAAATCGGGACGCGTGATT
>SZPB01000259.1 GCA_030263535.1 Cytophagia bacterium CHB2 | reverse complement strand
GTGAAGGCCTGGAGCCGCGGGTATCTCGCGGACCCGATGATGGAGCTGGCCGGGGACCGCCTGACGCGAGTCATCAAGGAGCACGTCCACGCCAGCAAGGAGGCCGCGGCCGGAGACGGCGGCGCCTCGGGAGGCGGCTGTGGCTGCAACTGAGCGCCCGTCGGGGAGCCCGCCCGCCGCTCCCTCTCCGCGCCGCTCCTCGCGCCGGAAGCCCCGCCGCCGGGGGGCTGGCGCCCTCGGGAAGCTCCCGGTCCTGGCCGCGGGGCTCGGCGCGCTGGCGGCCCGGAAGGCCCAGGGCCAGTCCTCGATCGACGCCCGCTTCCTCTTCTACAAGGAGAGCGACGGCCGGACGCAGGTGATGAACCCGTGGCTCGGGATCCACCAGGAGCTCGGGCCCACGCTCGGCAACCTCGACCTCCTCCTCGCCTACGACAGCATCTCGGGCGCCTCGCCCACGGGCGCCTTCCCGTCGCTCGACGTCACCACGTCGGCATCGGGGAACGTCGTGGCCAGCGGGAGCTTCCCGACGGCGGAGTACTCGGACAAGCGGACGTTCGCGTCGCTGGCCTGGAGCAAGAAGCTCGGGGCGCACCTGCCGTCGGTCGACCTCTCTTACGGCAAGGAGAACGACTACGAGGCCCGGAGCTTCGGCCTATCGGACTCCTGGACCCTCCTGGGAGGCCGGGGGACGCTCCACGCCGGCTTCTCCTACTCGAGCGACCTCGTCGAGCCCGTCACGAACGACCTCTCCCTCTCGAAGAGGTCCGCCGGCTACGCCCTGGGCTGGACCTGGGTGCTCGGCGAGCGCGACCTCCTCGACGTCTCCGGCTCGTGGACGAGCCTCTCGGGATACCTCGACGACCCGTACAAGGTCGTCCCCGTGGGCCCCGACGGCTCGACCCAGACGCTCCCGGACCGCCGCCCCGACAGCCGGTCGCGCCTGGCGCTCGTCGCCCGGTACGGGCACTCGTTCGGCTCGCGCTCGGCGCTCAAGCTGACGTACCGGTACTACCGGGACGACTGGCAGGTCTCGGCCCACACGCTGGAGGCGGCGTACGACCAGCGCCTCTTCGGGAAGTGGGTCGTCACGCCCGAGGTGCGGCTCTACACGCAGTCGGCCGCGTCGTTCTACGGCGCGCGGTTCCCCGTGGAGCAGCCGTACATGTCCTCCGACTACCGCCTCTCCTCCCTCTGGAACGCGCTCGGGGGGCTCACCGTCGGCCGGGAGATCGACGACCGGTTCGGGATCCGCCTCGGCGGGACGTACCAGTACCAGAAGGGCCGCGACCGGATCACGCTGAGCGGCACCGGCGAGGCGGGCGAGGAGGGGACGGCGGCCGTCTCGGCGGCCGACATGAAGGTCTTCACCGTCACGCTCGGGTTCACGTTCAAGTACTGACGTGGGGGAGGAGGCGGAAGGGCCCGCCCTCTACACGACCCGCTTCCGGCTCATGGGCGGCTGGGGGCAGGTTGTGCAGAATTTGCCGGCAGATCACTTTACCACGTTCGGCTCGAACGATTGGGTGTGGGCCGCGGGCGTGTTTTTTCCCACGTTTTTTTTGTTGATGGGCGAAGGCAGCATGTATCAAAAATTCTTTTCCGCAAAGGATGAAAATGCGGCGCGCAAAGCCGTGATTGGCATGATCGTCGGCGTCATTTTTCTGGAAACCATGCTCTGCACTCTGGCTGTGATCGGCAGCTCGAAATACTTCAATCTCGCGCCTTTCAGCGAGGGCGGCGCGTTGAACAAAGCCGTGACCGAAACCATCATTTTGCACCTTGCGCGGTTCGATCTGCCGCCATTGGCGGGCGCATTATTGATCGCCGCGGGCGTGGCCGTCATTCTTTCCACGGCCAATACGTTTTTGATGACGCCTTCCACCAGCATCGCGCGCGATCTCTATCAGCGTTTCATCAATCCTTCGGCCAGCGACCGGCAAATCGTCCGCCTGCAGCGCATTTTAATCGTTGTGCTCGGTTTGTCGGCTTACGTCCTCGCCAGTTTTTTCAAGAGTATCCTCGACATGGCATTCACGGCGTACACGTTTGTCGGCGCGGGCGTGACGCCGGCGCTGCTCGCCGCCTTTTTGTGGCGCCGCGCGACGCCGGTGGCGGGCGCCGCTTCTGTGGGCGCGGGCATGATCGTCACACTCCTGATTACAATAGCCAATATCGCGATGGAAGGGACAACCGCCTCCGTCCGGCTTTTTGGTATTCACCTGTTGCCGATGGAAACGGATTACATTATCATCCCGGCGGCGATTGCATCGATTTTGACCTTGATCATCGTGAGCCTGCTGACGCCGCCGCCGGCAGAGGCAAAATGGCGGCCGTTCTGGAATAAATAAAAAACGCTATATGCCCGAAGTGGCCATTTCCAACAAAAGATGAAGAGTGTCGTCAATGGCGGTCGATTATACTCACCTGACGGATGTCGAGCTGCTGCGCGCAACAACCATCAAGGAAAATGATTATTCGCCGTCTGCGCTCTCCGCAATTCGAATGGAAATGGCCCGACGAGGGCTGGATGCCGCCAAGCTCATGGATCATATCCGCGTGGCAAAAGAGGGCAGCGAGCCTGAAACCTATACCCACGCAGAAGCCTTGGAACGGCTTTCACCCGACATGCCGGGAAAGGTTCAGGAACTGAAACTGCGCGAGCTTTACGGGAAGTTGATTCCATTGGTGGAAGATTGCTTCGTGCCGTATTTCAATCGCGGCGTTTTGCAATTTCAGCTTGGCCGCCGCGAAGAAGCCGCAGCATCTTTCATCGAAGCTGCGGCTCATGGCATCCGAAGGTTCGAGGAAGAAGATTGCCCGGTAGAGACAAAAACCTATTTGGAGCAATGGCCACGCGCCCGCGACCATTTTAAGCGTTATCTCGAACTCGAGCCGCACGTAGCTGATCGCGCTGTTATCGCCGAGCTTGTCACAGAATTAGAGAAGGAGTAACCATATGCCGCCACGTGCAAAACGATCGCCGGCTTTTTGGTACGCGATGCTCATCGCGTTGGTATACATGGCCGGCTGCAAGCGTCTCGAAAAAGATTTGCCGCCGGCCGTCACCGACGCCGTCAAAGCCGTGCAGCAACAGCATTGTCCGGACCGCCGCCTCTGCGTCTTCGATATTGAAGTCGTTATGCTTGGCGCCAATCTCAAACTGCAAGGTGAGCTTTCAGATTCCACCGCGATTGCCGAGCTGGTCGGCGCTGTCAAAAAAGCGGCGCCCAATTTCAAAGTTGAAGAAGAAATTCGCCTGCTGCCGGACGCAACGCTTGGAAACCGGCGATTTGGCCTAGTGCGCCCCGCCGTGGCCAATCTGCGCAGCAAGCCGGCGCATGCCGCGGAATTGGCGCATCAACTCTTGATGGGAAGCATGGTATCATTGCTCAAAAAAGAAGGCAACTGGTACTACCTCCAAACAGAAGATGGTTATCTCGGCTGGCTGCCGGAAGGCTCGTTCAGAATGGCGAGTCTGAACGGCATTGATGAATGGCTGGCCTCAGACCTGGTGGCGTATAATCGTTTGGATGGCCTGGTGCGCGAGGAAGCCAACGCGGCTGCGCTTCCGGTTACTGCCGTGGTGTTGGGCTGCACCATGCGGCGGCTCGAGGTGGTTGAACAAAAATCCGGAGATGCCAGGACGAAATGGGTCAAAGTGCGTTTGCCTGATCGCCGGGAGGGCTTTATTGAATTCGACGCTGTTACCGAGCGGGACAAAGTCTTCCCGGCTGCGCCCGGAACCGCCGAGGACGTTGTGACGACGGCAAAAAAATTTCTCGGCGTTCCTTATCTTTGGGGCGGCGCTTCCGTGAACGGTTTCGATTGCTCGGGCTTCACGCAGCTTGTGTTCCGCTTGCACGGAGTGGCCTTGCTGCGCGATGCCAGCCAGCAAGCGCGTCAGGGCGAGGCCATCGAGGCCGGCAGGAATTTTGAGAATCTCGAACCTGCGGATTTGTTATTCTTCGGCGAACAAGAGGGCAAAATCACGCACGTTGCCATTTCGCTCGGCGGCGCGCGCTTCATTCATGCTTCGGATTTTGTGCAAATGAACAGCCTTGATCAAAATGACGCGGACTATGTCGATTATCGCCGGCAAACGTTTCAATTTGCCAAGCGCATGACGGCCTTGAAGCCTTCGCCAGCGTCCTCGGGAAGCGATTGAGCTGTTTCATCTCTTCATAACCATGAAACTTCGCACTTTTCATGCTCTCGCAACGCCGGCAAACTTTGGTGTTGCCGCCCTCATTCTGTTTTTTTGCCTCCTGGCTGCTTTGCCTTGGGCTTGGCGCGACAGCGCTGAAGACACTTTGCTCGATTTGCAGTTTCGCCTGCGCGGTGAGCGGCCGCTCTCTGATAAAATCGTTTTGGTTTATCTTGGCGCGGAAGATATTCAAGCGCTGGGCGGCTGGCCCATCACGCGCGATTATTATGGCTATTTGATGCACGGGCTAAGTCGCGCGCACGCCCAAGTCGTCGGTTTCGATATTCTTTTCGATCGCGCCGATCGCCACTACCCCGAATTCGACGCCATCCTTGCGGATTTTTTTAAAACCGCCGGCAATGTTTGTTTGCCCCTGGCGTTCGCGGAATTAACAAACGCCCCTCGCTCTGATTCGAAAGCTCCACAAAAAATCATGAGGGGACTCGATCCGCTTGTTCCCACCAAAGAATTGCAAGCCAGCGCCGTAGGCATGGGATTCAGCAACTTTGGCGCTAACGCAATCGTTCGCAAAGCGCCGCTGGTTCTCCGGCACAATGACAGCCTCTACTATTCCTTCGGCTTCGAATTGGCGCGGCTCTATCTCAACGGTGAAAAATCTTCCGTCCAATATTCCGCCAAAGAAATCGCCATGATTGATGCGGCGGGCGAGCGGCATGTTTTTCCGATTGATGAAACCGGCCGTTTGCGCCTCAATCATTTCGGCGGCATTCATGACGTTGCGGCCTTCAGCTTTGTGCAACTTTTGCAGGCCTTCAATGCCTCGCCGGATTCACTTGATTTCACCGGCAAAATCGTGATTGTCGCCGTCACCGCGCCGGGTACGCCGGTGTTGAAAGCCACGCCCTTAGCCGAGGCTCTGCCCGCGGCCTTGCTTCATGCGACGGTTGCCGAGAATCTTATCACGCGAAATTTCTTGCGCAGCACGCCGCTGCTCTTGCAATTCGTATTCCTCGCGGTGATGGTGATCGCAGCATTCTGGATCGGGCGGGTCAAGCACGTCAGTACGCTGCTCGCACTCAGCGCCGCCGTTTTGGCGGTTTATGGCGTTCGCGCCGCAATTTTGTTCCGCACCGCCAATCTCGTCGTGCCGGTGTTACTGCCCACATTGGCATATGTGACGGCGCTCGCCTGGGTTTTGGTGAGACGCCGGCATGAAGAGCGCACACACGGCGCCGCGCTGCGCACGCTTTTGCAGGAACAAATCACCACCAAAGAAAACCAGCTTGCCGAAGCGCAGGCCCGTTTGCATGAATTGCAAGAACAACTGCGGCACGAGGCCGCCGCTTCCGGGCAAACGCTGCAACTTGCCGAAGCAAGAAAAGCCTTGATTTTAGAGCTTGAAAAGCAACTGTGTGATTTGCAAAGCTATGGCAGCAGCGAGCAGCCGGCGCTTGCCGCGCATGCCACCGACATCATTCACGCCGCAGGCAGTAAAATGAAACACGTGCTGGAACTCGTTGCGCAAGTTGCGCCGGAAAACATTCCGGTATTGCTGATGGGTGAAACCGGCAGCGGCAAGGAATTGGTTGCGGCCGCCATTCATCGTTCCGGCGCACGCCGGCATGCAGCCTTTGTCGCGGTGAATTGCAGCGCGTTGCCGGAAACATTGCTGGAAAGTGAATTGTTCGGGCATGAAAAAGGCAGCTTCACCGGCGCGCAGTCGCGGCGGCGCGGCCGTTTTGAATTGGCGGACGGCGGCACGATTTTTCTCGACGAAATTACTGAAACCTCGCCGGCGCTGCAAGCCAAGCTGCTGCGGGTTTTACAAGATGGAACCTTCGAGCGGCTCGGCAGCGAACATACCCTGCATACCAATGTTCGCATCATTGCGGCCTGCAACAAAAATTTGCCGGCAGAAGTCGAGAAGGGCAATTTTCGCGCGGATTTGTTTTATCGCCTGAATGGTTTTCCCATCATCTTGCCGCCATTGCGCGAACGCCAAGAAGATATTCCGCTGCTCGCTGCGCATTTTTTAAGCAAGCACGGCTACGAGAAGGTGAGAGGTTTTTCAGAGGCGGCCATGACGGCTTTGCAGGCCTATGCCTGGCCCGGCAACGTGCGTGAATTGGAAAATCTTGTGCGGCGCGCCGCCATCCTGGCGCAAAGCGCCGGGCGCAACTTGATACAAGCGAGTGATCTGCCGCAGGACTTGTTTGCGCAAAACGCCGCGGCTGCGCCGGCTTTGATATACAAACCGCTGGAGTCACAGATTCTTGAGATGCTGCGGACTTTCCGCTTCTCACGCTCCGCCATTAGTCAAACCGCTAAAGCGTTGGGCAATCGCGACCGCGGCACCATCACCGAATATTTCCGCGGCCTCTGCTTCGAACATTTGGTGCAATCCGGGTTTGATGTGACGCAAGCCGCGGCCGCCATCGCTGCCAGCGAGGATGCACAGACGATTGCGCGCGTTCGCGCTAAAATCGACGAATATTTGAAAAACCTGCGCGCCTCTTCAATGGAAAAACTATCCAAAGGCTTGCCGCAAAAATATCATGTCTTTTTGCAACAGGTAAACACACATATTCGCCGCACAGCCCAACCCGAACGAGCCGGAACCAAAGAGATAATTCCAACGGATAGAAAAACCCAACGGACGTAAGAAACATGATCAGTTGGGTTCTTCAATCCGCTGGAAAAACCTATGCTCTTTCCGCTACGATTCAATTTTAAAGAGACTAACAGGTGTTTTGGACGATCGCCGCACTTGCACAAACATGACTGATCTCTTATCCGATAGCAATTCGCTGAAAAATGACCATGTTCCGCTGCGTGCGCTGGCCCTGGTTTTCCTGCGTCTGGGTACGATCGGCTTCGGCGGCCCGGCTGCAGTGATTGCCATGATGGAAGAAGAAACCGTCAAACGCAAAAAGTGGCTGACACATGAACAGTTTTTGGATTTGCTCGGCGCGACCAACCTCATTCCCGGCCCCAACTCTACCGAGATGGCGATTCACGTTGGCTATGTGAAAGCCGGCTGGCGCGGGCTGGCCGTTGCCGGAAGCTGTTTCATATTTCCGGCGGTTGTGATCACACTTCTCTTGGCTTATCTCTACGTTCATTTCGGCGCCGTGCCGCAGCTTGCTGCATTCATGTTCGGAATCCGCGCCGCCATTATCGCGGTTATCCTCGCCGCCGTGTTCCGCCTCAGCCGCTCAATGTTCAAAAAGCGCTTTCTCGTCATCATCGGCCTGGCCGTAACAATTCTCAGTCTTTTTCGGCTTGATGAAATTGCTTTGCTTTTCGGCGCGGGAATTTTGAGCATCGTTTGGGAGCATCGTAAACGAATTTGGCAAAAAGCATTATCAGTTTTCAATGCCAACGTACTTCCGGTTTTCGGGATGTTCTTTTCGCCATTGGGAAACGAAGCGAACGCGAGCCTGACCAGCTTAGGTCTCTTCTTCCTCAAGATCGGCGCGATTCTTTATGGCAGCGGCTATGTTCTCGTTGCTTTCTTGCAGGGCGGCCTAGTGGAGAGTTACCATTGGCTCACACAGCAGCAACTTCTCGATGCCATTGCCATCGGACAATTCACACCTGGTCCCATCCTTTCGACCGCTACCTTTATCGGATACGTCTTGCTCGGTTTTCCAGGAGCGGCCGTCGCAACCATCGGCGTTTTTCTCCCTTCCTTTATTTTTGTGATGCTGAGCAGTCCGCTCATTCCAAAATTGCGAAACTCTCCCATGGCGCGAAATTTTTTAGATGGCGTCAACGCCGCTGCACTCGGCTTGATGCTGGCGGTATGTTTCTCCCTGGGATTCGCCAGTTTGACGAGTGTAGCAGGCTGGTTCATCTTTGGCCTGGCGATTATCGTTCTGGTGGTGTGGCATCTCAACGCCGCATGGATTATCCTGGGCAGCGCCTGCCTGGGCTGGCTGCTTTCTCACACCCCGCTGTGAGCGGCAGCGCCGGCTAAAGGGTGTGGTATCAAAAAAAGCTTTTGCTTTTTTTGGGAGTTTAGCTTTTGTGGGCGAGGTCCACAAAGTTGCTCGACAAGCTGCGATTTTCGACTTTTCTGAAAATCGGTGTAGGCGTTTAGCTTTTCAAACGCAGTCGCTTTATGTTGAACCCCTTTTGTATTTCGGCAAACATTTTTAAACCGCAAGATCTCCTTCGCATCTATTCGCGTTCATTCGCGATTGCCCTTATTTCAACAGAGTCATCACCTTGGTTTGGCGTTCGAGCGCCGTGGTAACCGTAAATGTGCCGTTGCTTACCTGCTCGCGAATCTCCAGCACATAAAGATATTTTCCACTTGGCAGCACTTCTTGATCGTTATTCAAGCCGTTCCAAACATGCCGATGCGTACCGGGCGCCAGGACGCCATCCTGCAGGGTGCGCACCGCCTGGCCCAGCATATTGTAAACCATCAATACGACATGGCTCTCCTGCCGCAACAAGTAACTGATTTCCGTCTGCTGGTGTCCGGAGTTAAGGCTGAAGGGATTGGGATAATTTTGATAAAGTGAGAACAGCTTGGGAATGCCGTTCGCGCCAGGCCGATCGCTGCGCAAATCATCGACGAAGACGAAGTACATCGTCAACGGCACATCCTGCCGGGCGCCGGCTGCCATGTTTCCGCCAAGCTGCACACGCCCGGGATAATAGCGCGCTTTCCAAATTTGCATTTGATCAGTGGTGCCCTCGATCAAAAGCATTTTGTTCACGCGCGTAAAATTGTTGGTCAGCCAATTCGGCGCCGGCTCGCCGCGATTGTCATAGGCAACATAGACATCAGCCTCGTGATTCAGGTTAAATTCGAAAAAGGTGTCGGATTTATCGCGGCGATCACGATAGGCCGTGCGAAACATGAGCATGCCTTCGAATTTTTTGGGCGCGCTGAGGAGTGAGTGTAAGCGATCGATATACAATCTTTTGCCGAGTTGCAATGTGTCAATCTGATATTCCTTGCGCGACCACGCGCTGATCGTCAAACCATTGTGAGTTCCCTGTCCCGGCGCGTTGGCGGGATAGGAAAGCACGACGGCGCGCGGCATGGCATTGGCATTGGCCGAAACATCAACCAGGCCTCTGATCGTGATGGTAAAATCATATTCATACCAGTGCAGCGAAGTGCTCAACGTCACTTCATTGCCCTCCTCGCTCAGGCGCGCGGAATAGACCTGAAT
>SZPB01000258.1 GCA_030263535.1 Cytophagia bacterium CHB2 | reverse complement strand
GACGTTCCCAACGGCAGCGCGCGGCCGCGCGCCAGCCAGCGCGAGCGGATACAGGTTTTGCCGATCATTAACGATCTGCACGCTCAATTGCAGCAATTGCATCCCGGTGTCACGTGGCGCATGCAGGTGCCGGATTCGGCGGCAGCCTTGGCCGATGAAGGGCAATTGCGCCGTCTTTTGCTCAATCTCCTGCGCAATGCCATCGAAGCCGTGAACGGCCAGGGCGAAATCGAAATCAATGCAACCGTTTCACATGCCCAATTCATACTTACAATAAAAGACAATGGCCCGGGCATTTCGCCGGAGATTGCTGAAAAAATTTTCGAGCCGTTTTTTACCACACGACCGCAGGGCAGCGGCCTAGGTTTGGCGCTGGTGCGGCAACTCGCGGAACAAAATCACGGTCGCATCGAACTTGTGCCGGGCGCAAAGGGCGCGCATTTTCGTTTGACGCTAGAGGTAGGATAAATCAAATGAACGAGGAGCAAAGACTTGAACCGCTGAAAAAGGCAAAGTGATCAAAATCTTTGGGGGTAATGATCTTGTCCAAAAAGATTTTGCCATTTATCCTGCTTTGCGTTGCCTCTGCGGCTTTTGACATAGTATCTTTGCGCGCACTTTTGCTGCAGTTCATAAAATAAACCAAGTCATTCCATATGAACCACAAACTTCATCTTTATCTCATCGAAGATAACGCCGCCATGCGCGAAGGCCTGGAGCAGGTCGCGCGGCGGCAGGGACACGAGGTCAAATCGTTTGAACGCGCAGAAGCCGCTTTGCAAGCGCTGGCAACTGCGCCTGCTGATCTCATCCTCTCGGATTATCGCCTGCCGGGCATGAACGGCCTGGAGCTGCTGGAAAAAGTGAAAACTCTGCGGCCGGCCTGTGAGGTGATGGTGATGACGGCCTTCGGCTCTATCGAACTCGCTGTGCAAGCCATGCAAAAAGGCGCGGCCGATTTCATCACCAAGCCGATCTCACCGGAGGAGCTTACCTTAAAACTGGAACGCGCAGAATCTCTATTTGCGCGAGCAGGAAGAAAAGCAATGCAATTTCGGCGAGATCATCGGCCAGGCGCAGCCGATGCAGGAGGTTTTTCGCATGCTGCAAAAAGTCGCGCCCACGGATTCCAGCGTCATCATCTACGGCGAAAGCGGCACCGGCAAAGAACTGGTGGCGCGCGCCATTCACAAAAACAGCAACCGCAGCACAGGCCCGTTCGTGCGCGTGAATTGCGGCGCCTTGTCGGAAACCCTGCTGGAATCCGAATTGTTCGGCCACGAAAAAGGCGCCTTCACCGGCGCGCTCAAACGCAAGCTGGGCCGTTTTGAATTGGCGCAGGCCGGCACGATTTTTCTCGATGAAATCGGCGACATCTCGCCCAATTTGCAAATCAAACTACTGCGCGTGTTGCAGGAAAAGGAATTCGAGCGCGTCGGCGGCGAAGAAACCGTAAGCGTCGACGTGCGTGTGATCGCGGCCACACACCGCAATCTCAAAGAAGAAGTTGCCAGCGGCCGCTTTCGCGAGGATTTGTATTATCGCCTGCACATCGTGCCGATCAATTTGCCCGCCCTGCGCCAGCGGCTGGACGATTTGCCGGTGCTGGTCGAACATTTTTTGCAGCGCCTCGGCCACGAATTGCGCAAACCGAATTTACAAATCGCGCCGGCAGCGTTGGACATGATGAGAAATTATCACTGGCCCGGCAACGTGCGCGAGCTGGAAAATGTGCTGGAACGCGCCGCGGTGCTGTGTGAGGGCGCGGCCATCACGCTGGCCGATTTGCCGCCGCTGGTGAAAGATCGCAACGCCATTCTCTCGCTTTCCGATGATAATCTCGACTTGAACAAAACGCTGGAGGAAGTTGAACGCGCCATGCTCGAACGCGCCATGACGCGCGCGCACGGCGTGAAAGCCGAAGCCGCGCGCATTTTAGGCATCAAAACCACGACGCTTTTATACAAGCTGGGAAAGTATGAGATGGGCGGCGAGGAGTGAGATGGTGGTTTCTCGCCGTGAAAAGTGAAGCCAGGCGGGAACACCATTAGGTTTAATCGATTTTTGAGCGCGTTGAATCCAAGCCTGGCTTCGCTCGCTTATTACTTCGAGGCAGCTTTCGAGACTTCCGCAGACAATTTGAATTTGAACGGGATGGTAACGGTTGCGGCGACTGGTTTGCCCTCCTGCAACGCCGGCTTGAATACCCATTTCTTCACGGCCTCACTCGCAGCTTCTTCAAAACCGTTGTTGGGTTGATCACATTCTTTGATCTTTACGTCCTCGACCTGCCCTTCTTTGCTCACAAGAACCTGAAGGTAAACCACGCCTTCGATTCCTGCCTTTTTCGCCAGCTCAGGATATGCCGGGACAACCTGGCTGACAACGCTGGGCGCGACTTCGAACGCGGTATCGGGCATGGTATCTGCGGCTGTTTGACTGGCAGCAGGTGCAACGGTGGTTTTGGGCATGCTCGTTTCGTCGCTGCAACGCCAGGATGCGCCCGCTAAAATCAAGAACAGTGCGGTGAGCAACAGCCCTTGTGTCCAGGTGAATTTGTTCATGGCAACCTCCTTGGGTGAAAAGAGATAAATGAGACGTTGTTTAAATCCGCTTTTTGTTTCAAAGAAAGATGCGCTGGTTTGCAGCAGAGCGGGGGCAGGTGTGCTCGTTTCCAAAAAGCGCAGAAGCATTTCGCCATAGTGTTGCGGCGTGGCCGCGGAATGTTGCAGCGCAAAATCGTCGCATCTCTGCTCGCGATAGCGCGTCAACCGGGCATGCATCAGCCCGAGCGCGGGATTGAAGGGATGCAGGATTTGTGCGAGCGTTTGCAGAAGGATAACCCAGCTATCCCGGCTGCGAATGTGCGCCAATTCATGACAAAGCAGCGCATGCAGAGTTGCGGCGTCCGAGGAAAGCGCGGCGTGATTCAGGTAGATGCGCGGCCGCAACCAGCCGAGCGCCAGCGGCGTGCGTAGATGATCGGCGCGCAAGATCGGCGGCCAGGTTAGTTCAGCGCCGGCGGGAGAAGCATGAGGCGCAACTGGCAATGGCTGCGCGCGGCGGAGTTCTGCACGTAACCTCAGAAAGTTGCGCACCGCCAGTACCAGCCAGAAAAGTGAACCGGCGAGCCAAAGCAGGAGCAAGCCGCCGGCAAGCGTAAGCCCGGGTGATGAGGTTCCGGCGGTTGCCGTCACCGGCGACATGAAACCAAACTCGAGCGCTTCTGCAGACCATGACGAAAGCTGCGGCCACACCCAGAGCGGGGGCAAAAACGTTTTGAGCAGCACCAGCAGCCAGAGGCTATAGCGCAGTTTTGCCGAGGCGCGCGGCAGAACATGGTCGAGGGCTAAAATCATCAACGCGAAGAGAAGAATTTGCAGTTCAAACAAAGCCAGCGCGCGCAGAATGCCGGGCGCATGAGCCTGGAAGGTTGCCATCACGTTATTCATGATTTGTTCCTCCGCTTTTCTTCTCCAATAATTTTTTCAACTCATCGATTTCTTCCGGAGGCAATGTGCCGGCGTTCACCAGAAACGAGGCCATGGCGCCGTAGGAACCGTGGAACATACGCTTGGCCAACGCTTGCAGCGAGCTGCGCAAAACCGTGTCGCGCGCGGCGGCCGCCGCATAGAAATTCACCAGGCCGATCTTTTTACGTTTCAAGAACCTTTTTTCCACCAAAATATTCATCAATGTTTGGACGGTGGTGTACGCTTTTTCAGCGTCCGGATAGGCGGCGTCCAGCACCTCCCGCACTGACACCGGTTTGTTCGCGCGCCAGACGGTTTGCATGATTTCCCATTCGGCGGCGGAAAGCTCGGCTTTGCGTTTTGCCATAACGAATCCTTTTCTACTAATTTTTTAGTAGTAATACGAATCTTATAGGAAAATGTCAAGCCTTTATTTTGGCCAACAGGCGGCTGCGCCGGAAAACTGTATTTTCCTTCTGCCTTTTCGGGCTTGACTTTCTCGGAAAATTTCCTACTTTCGGCACACTTGCTCATGCGCGTGCGGCCTCGCGAACCGCACAACAGCGCGCAATCCTTCAAGGCATTCTCAAATAATCACTAAACTCTCCCGCATCCATGAACCGGCAGCCTGCACATGGGGTGAGCGCGTGTTTCAGCAAAACAGGACGGGGATCATGACGGTGTGTGCGGCTCAACAGTTCGCCTGTTCCATTTCTTTTACTCGTCAACCTTTCTTCTCCAAAATTCTCATTTCACCAAAACCATTCTGAAGGAGTACGCTCATGCAATTTGTGCGACGCTTTCTCTTTGCCGGGCTGCTTTGCCTTGGCCTGGCGCTGCCGGCATTTGGTCAGAACGACCATCTGCTCATCTCCGAGTTTGTGGTGACGCCCACCGCGGGCGAGTTTATCGAGATTTATAATCCTACCAACGCAACCGTCGATCTTACGACCTACTATCTCACCGACGACGTTTCCAACAACAATAATGATTACATCAAAGTCGTCAATGGCGCTGCTGCATTGGCGGTTGCAAACTTCGACTTTCTCGTCAAGTTTCCCGACGGCGCGAGCATTGCCCCCGGCGGTGTGAAAGTCATCGCGTTCAGCGGCGCGGGGTTCAAAACCTCCTACGCTCCGGCCCTACCGGATTATGAAATTCTCGGCGACGACGCCGAAGTGCCGGACATGGCGGGCATCGTGGTGACCACCAACGCAGGATTAACCAACGGCAGTGAAAGCATCGTGCTGTTTCATTGGGACGGCGCCAGCGATCTGGTGCAAGACGTGGATTACGTCCTCTGGGGTTCGGGCACAATCACCGCGGCAGTAAACAAAACGGGTTTTAAAGTTGACGGCCCGGATGCGGATTCCGATTCCAGCGCGTATCTAAACGACACGCCGGTAGCGAGCCAAACCGTGGTGAACGCCGACAACGACGGCAATTCGCAGCCGCACACCAGCGGCTCCAGCGCGGCGCGCAATGCCCTCGAAGCCGGCGAAACCTTGACCGGCGGCAACGGCATCACCGGGCACGATGAAACCAGTGAAAATTTCAGCATTGCCGGCGGCAGTTGGACGGTAAACGCTATTCCCACGCCCGGCACAGTGCCGGACGGCTTGAAGAAACAACCGGCGTATTTCATGGCCACGTTAAACGGCGCACAAGAGAATCCCAGCGTCATCACGGACGCGAACGGCGGCGGCTATTTTGTTTTGAATGCCGATCAAACCGAGTTGCAATATTTCGTGAGCGTGAAAGGCCTGAGCGGCGCGATAGCAGCCTCACATTTTCACAATGCTGCCGCCGGCTCCAACGGCCCGGTGGTGCGTAATATCACCTTCACCGACGGCGTGGCGAGCGGCGTTTGGTCGAGTACCGATGCCACCCAGCCGCTGACGCCCGAGTTGCTTGCACAATTACTCGCGGGCAATCTCTATGTCAACGTTCACACTGCCGCCAATCCCGGCGGCGAGATTCGCGGCCAGGTTTTGGCAGGCAGCGAGAAGAAGTTTGTCGCGACACTGAACGGCGATCAGGAGAATCCGCCGGTCACCACCAGCGCGAACGGCGCGGGCAAGTTCACGCTCAACGCCAACGGGTCGCGGTTGACCTATGACGTGACGGTGAGCGGCTTAAGTGGCCCAATCACGGCCTCGCATTTTCATAATGCGGCGGCTGGAGTAAACGGACCGGTGGTGCGCAATATCAGCTTCACGAACGACGCCTCGAGCGGTGTGTGGCTCAGCTCTGATGCCACGCAACCGTTGACCCCGGCTTTGGTGGCGGAACTGTTGGCCGGCAATTTGTATGTAAACGTTCACACCGCGGCCAATCCGGGCGGCGAAATTCGCGGGCAGGTGTTGGAAGGCGCGGAAATCGTTTTTCTCGCTGTGCTCAATGGCGCGCAGGAGAATCCGCCGGTGGCAACGAATGCCAGCGGCGGCGGTCGCTTCGTGCTCAATGCCGAGCAAACCGAGTTATCGTATATCATCAAAGTGGGAAATCTTTCCGGCCCGATTACAGCGTCGCATTTTCATAATGCCGCAAGCGGCACAAACGGCCCGGTGGTGCGCAATATCTCATTCACTGACGGCGCGGCCTCAGGAGTATGGTCAAGCACAGATGCCACGCAACCGTTGACTCCGGCATTGCTGGCAGAGTTGCTGGCCGGAAATATTTATGTAAATGTTCATACCGCAGCCAATCCCGGCGGTGAAATTCGCGGCCAACTCACCAGCGGGGTTGCTGTCGAATTTGCCGCACAAGTTGAAGGCAGCCAGGAAGTGCCGCCCAAAACCGGCGAGGGTGCAGGCTTTGGCTTGTTCACGCTGAATCACAGCGGCGATTCGCTGCGTTACCACATCGGCGTGACCGGCTTGAGCGGACCAATGTCAGCGGCGCATTTTCACAATGCCCCGGCCGGCGTGAACGGCGGCGTGGTGCGCAATTTGACATTTGCCGGCGATTTTTCCACCGGCGTGTGGACGAGCAGCGACGCGCAACCGCTGACGCCAGCGCTGGCCGTCGAATTGCTGGCGAGTAACATTTATGTCAATGTGCATACCGCTTTGAATCCCGGTGGAGAAATACGCGGCCAGGTTTTGCCGGGCGCGAAAGTGGTGACGCCCATCGGCCTGGCGCGGCAATTGGCGGACAACACGCGCAACGTCACCATCGAGGGCATCATTACCACGGTTGATTTCAACTTGTCGAGCGGCACCAGCTCCGAATTCTATTTGCAAGATGCCACGGGCGGCATTCGCATGTTTGTCGGCAGTGGCAAAGCTGTGTTGGAACAGGGCCAGCGCGTGCGTGTGAACGAAAGCACGATTGCCACCAATGCGGGCCGCAAGAATATCGAAACCGTGCCGGATTCGATTGTTGTGATCGATACTCCCGGTTTGCCGCCGGCACAAGTGGTGACCATCGACTCTCTGGTCAACAACCGCGCAACACTCGAAGGCGAGTTGGTGCGCATCAATAGCGCCAACCTTGCTGCGGCCTTTCCTGCGGAGAACAGCAACGCCACCATCACCATTAACGACGGCAGCGGCGATCTTGCCATGTTTATCGACCGCGACACGGACATCGACGGCTCGCCCACCCCACCGAATCCCGTGAACATTACCGGCGTGGCAACGTCATTCAACGGCACCCCGCAAATTCAACCCTCCCGCCGCTCGGATTTCTCGGCGCCTGTGATCTTCTTTGCCGTGCTCAACGGCAGCCAGGAAAATCCGCCAGTCACCACCAGCGCAAGCGGCGGCGGCATGTTTGTGTTGAATGAAGCTCAAACCGAACTGAGTTACAATGTCAGCGTCCACGGTCTAAGCGGCCCGATTACAGCCTCGCATTTTCATAATGCTGCTGCCGGCGTCAATGGCCCGGTGGTGCGCAATATCACCTTCACCGATGGCGTTGCAAGCGGCGTTTGGTCAACCACCGATGCCACCCAACCGCTGACGCCCGAGCTGCTTGCGGCATTGCTGGCCGGCGAGCTTTATGTGAATGTTCACACCGCGGCCAATCCCGGCGGCGAAATTCGCGGCCAAGTGCTGGTGGGCGAAGCAAAGAATTTCAGCGCGATGCTCAACGGTGCGCAGGAGAATCCGCCGGTGACAACCAACGCCAGCGGTACTGGCAGTTTCACGCTCAATGCCACCGGTTCGGAGTTGTCGTATGAGGTTTCTGTGAGCGGCTTGAGCGGCCCGATCGCGGCCTCGCATTTTCATAACGCCGCCATCGGCGTGAACGGCCCGGTGGTGCGCGATATCGTTTTCACCAACGGCACGGCGAGCGGCGTGTGGAACAGCGGTGATGGGCAAGCCTTGACGCCTGCGCTCGTGGCCGAATTGCTGGCCGGCAAAATTTATGTCAACGTGCATACCGCAGCCAATCCCGGCGGTGAAATTCGCGGGCAAGTGCTTCCCGGCGCGGAAATGGTTTTTCATGCTGTGTTGAATGGCGCTCAGGAAAATCCCGCGGTGACGACGAACGCCAGCGGCGGCGGCCGGTTTGTGCTGAATGCCGATCACACCGAACTTTCATTCAAAATCAAAGTTGCCAATCTCAGCGGGCCGATTGCTGCGGCGCATTTTCATAATGCGGCCGCCGGAGTGAACGGCCCGGTGGTGCGCAATATCACCTTCACAGACACGGTTGCCACCGGCGTTTGGTCAAGCACAGACGCTACGCAACCGCTAACGCCGGAGCTGTTGGGAGAATTGCTGGCCGGTAATCTTTATGTGAATGTTCACACCGCCGCCAATCCTGGCGGCGAAATTCGCGGCCAGGTGCGGAGCGGAGTGACGATCGATTTTGCGGCGAATTTGGACGGCAGCCAGGAAAATCCGCCGGTAACCACGGAGTCCGCAGGCGTTGGCACGTTCACCCTCAATGCCGGCGGCGATGAACTCGTGTACAACATCAGTGTGACCGGATTTAGCAGCGCGTTTCAAGCAGCGCATTTTCATCTTGCTGATCGCGGCAAGAACGGGCCGGTGGTGCGTGGACTCGCCGTCACTGAAAATGCCGCTGTGGGCGTATGGAAAAGCACGGATGCGCAACCGCTGACACCGGATCTGGTGGTGGAATTGCTTGCCGGACAGCTTTATGTCAATTTTCACACTGCGAATAACCCCGGCGGCGAGATTCGCGGCCAGGTGATTCCGGGCGCGCAGGCCATCATGCCCATGTCCATTGCGCGGCAAACCGCCAATGGCATCGTGGTCACGGTGGAGGGCATTGTCACACGCGCCGAAGGCCGCGCTGCCATATTTCAGGATGCCACCGCCGGCCTCATGGCTTTCCAAACCAGCGGGGCGTTCCGCACGGCAATTGATAGCGGCGAGGTGAGCATCGGCGATCGGTTGCGCGTTACCGGCACGCTGACGGAATTCAATTCCTTGAAAGAAATATCTCCCATCAGCAGTTTTGAAGTGGTTTCGCGCGGCAACACCTTGCCGGCAGCCCAGCTCGTGACGCTGGCTGAAATTGCGAGCAATGGCGAAGCTTATGAAAGTGAGTTAATTCGCATCGAAGGGTTGAACATCAATCGCGGCTCGGACACCGTGTTCGTGGCTGCCAGAACGTATGCGGTCACGGATGCCAGCGATCAATCGGGCGCGGTGGCGTTGCGCACGCCGGTTGCCAGCGATACAGAAATCGAGGGTGTTGCGATTCCCGCCGGCCCGGCATTGTTCGAAGGCGTGTTGGGGCAATTCAGCTCCACGAATCCAACTGCCGGTTATCAACTCAGCCCGATACTGCCGACTGATGTCAGTCCGCTTACCGGCGTTGAGGAGCATGCTTCGGAAGCGCCGGCCAGCTTTGCGTTGCTGCAGAATTATCCCAATCCGTTCAATCCCACCACCATCATTCGCTATGATTTGCCCAAGCAGGTGCATGTCAAGATCGCGATCTACAATTTGCTGGGCAAACGCGTGCGAACGTTGGTTGATGCGCAAGAAGCGCCCGGCTTCAAGCAAATCACCTGGGACGGCGCCAATGACGAGGGCGCGCGTGTTGCGAGCGGCATTTATATTTACCGCATCGAAACCGAAGGCTTCAGCTTCTCGCGCAAGATGACATTGTTGAAGTAAAAGCCCAAGCTGATTTATCGACGCCCAGGCGAAAACAACGCCTGGGCGTTTTTTTGAGATTTGTAACTCCCTCCCAATTGTTTTTCATCGGCTAAAACACGCAGACGTTCTTCACAATTCATCCCCGCGTGAAAGAACGCCCATTCGAAATCGTTTTTCATTGGTAGGATCGACTGTCAGAACGTTCCCGCCACGGCTCGGCCGTATACCTCGGCCAAGCCGAGATTGAACATTATCAGCCGGGCATAAATTATTCCGGTCAAATGGGAAATTGACTTGCCTCTTTGCAACGATGGCAAGATAAAATTTCCGCAGACGTGATTGTTCGTTTCTATAGAACGGTTGTCGTTAAAAGCGTTGCCGATTTACAAACGCGGCGGCGACGTTATTCACGCTAACATGCTTGTTAGCCCAAACCGCTCTGTGAGAGGGGCAGTGTATTCCGATACTGGTGGCCGTTTCCGACTCTGAAAAAACCTACTTACCGTCAATCTCCCCTCTCAATTTTCTTTACAACAATTACGATCTGCCCAGGGAAAGGGTCATCCGAAACTCGGAGAAGCGTATGGCAGATCCCTACCGCCACTGTGACGCTGTTTCCAACTGCGGTTGGACGCAGTCGCCCTCTGACCGGGGATTCCTGATTTAATCCAATACTACTCCCAAACACCTTTATTCTTTACAATGCCGTGTTCATTTTTCCTCATGCTTTCACCAAAAGGAGGTGATCGCTCACAATTATTAGTTTAGGTGAAACGATAAGTCATTTGGGAAGAAAGGGAAAACATTCTTTCTCTACCAATCAGCGA
>SZPB01000257.1 GCA_030263535.1 Cytophagia bacterium CHB2 | reverse complement strand
CGGCCTGGCTGCAACTCGCCGCAACCGGCGAGATCAGCGGAACACCCAGCCGCGCCCATCTCGCGGACACGGTGATCACCATCGTCGTCGCCGACTTGTCAGGCGCACAGGATCGCAAGACTTATGCGATTCCGATTAACACGATCAATCAGCCGCCGCGCATTACTTCAACGCCGCCCACCACGGCTACGGAAGATGCGCCGTGGCAATATCAAATTGTGGCTTTTGATCCGGATCCCAATGAAACGCTAAGTTATGCCGTGCTCGCTGCGCCGAATTGGCTGACGTTCGATACCACGCTCGGCTTGCTGCGCGGCACTCCGTTCAACGAACATGTTGGCGATCATGCCGTGCAGGTGCAGGTGCAGGATAGAGCTGGCGCAAAAGATCAGCAAAGCTTCAGCGTGCGCGTCGTCAATACCAACGATCTGCCGGTGTTCAGCAGCAGGCCGGACACCGTGGCGCTGGTCGATTCGTTGTATCGTTACCTTGCCTCGGCGCAAGATGTCGATGTCAACGATCGTGTGCAAATTTTCCCGGTGGCGTTGCCGGCCTGGCTGGCTTGGGAGACCGCAAGCAACATGCTGCGCGGCACACCCGCGCTGCGCGATACTGGAGAGACATTTGTAACGCTGCGCGCGCAAGATTTATTTGGCGGCGTTGCCACGCAAACCTTTCGCATTAAAGTCTTCAGTCTGAGCGCGCCGGACAATGCTGCGCCTTCCGCGCCGCAGAATCTCATCATCATTCCCGGCATCTGGAGCCGCACGGCGCAATTCATCGCGCGCTGGCAGAATCCTTTCGATCCCAGCCAAATCAGCGGCGCATACTACAAAATCGGCGCGGCGCCGGCAAACAACACCGACGGCACATTGATTTCTGCGGCAGATCTCACGGAATTCAAACTGCAGGCAACGGCGGAGGGCCGCATTCCCGTTTATGTTTGGCTCGTCGATGGCCGCGGCAACGTCGATTACCGCACCGCCGCGCGCGCCGACTATCTTTACGATATCACGCCGCCGCTGGCAGCGAGCGCCTTGCGCATCACCACAGAAAATGGCAGCAGTTGGACGCGCGGCGATTCCATCACCCTCTTGTGGCAGCCGGCAACCGATTTACTCAGCGGCGTTGCCAGTTACGAATTTAGGCTCAATAGCGAGGCCGTGGTCAAACTGCCGGGCACGGCGACGAGTTTCGTGCGGCGCTCGCCTCTGGAAGAGGGCAATCATCGTTGGCAACTCACGGCTCTGGACAGCGCCGGAAATCGCAGCGCAGTCATATTTTCACCCTTCGGCGTCGACCGAACGGCGCCGGTTTTAACACTAACGGCCATTGACACCGCGCAAGCCGGCCAACCGCTTGTGTTGCGTGCAAATGCCAACGATGGCCTCTCCGGTATTGCCATATTGCGCGTCTGGCATCGCACCGCCGGCAATGCTTCCTTCGTTTCGCAAAGCATGGCGCTGTCAGCCGGTGAGTTTACCGCGACAATTGCGGGTGGAGCAGTGCGCGCACCCGGTTTCGAGTATTTTATTGATGCCGCAGATTCTGCCGGCAATCTCGCGCTGTCAGTGCCGGTGGGTTCATTGCCGTGGCATGCCGTCGTGGTGCGGTCAACGCAAGTAGCCGCGCCCAACACAACGCTGCGCGGGTATTATCAATTGATTTCGGCGCCTTATCATCTCGAAGCGCCTGCTGCCGACGCGATCTTCACGGATGATTTTGGCGCATACGATCCCATGCGCTGGCGTATCTTCACTTACAATGAAACGCAAGGGAACGTCGAATTCGGCAAACAGGATTTTCGCAATTTGGAAGCCGGTAAGGGCTATTGGCTGATCACCTCGACGCCGCTAAATTACACCATCGGCGCCAGCCATTCGATCACCACCGGCAAAGATTTTGCATTGACTTTGCAACCCGGTTGGAATCTCATTGCTTCACCGTTTGATTTTCCGATTGATTGGAATGCCGCACAAAAACCGGTTGGTATTGAGCCGCAATTGTGGGCATTCGACGGCCGGCAATATCTTGCGCAGAACGGCGTCATGCAACCGTGGCAGGGTTATTATGTGTACAATCTTACCACTCAGCCGCAAACCGTTTTGCTGCCGCCGCAAGCGAGCAGCCGCCTGGCCAAGAATGTTGCGCCGTTGCCGGCCAGCGAAGCCGCAACCTGGCAATTGCAACTTCGCGTGCGTGACGGCGAATTTGCCGACGAGCAGAATTGGCTCGGCCTGGCAACACAAGCCGCGCCGGAATGGGATGAACTCGAGCTGAGCGAGCCGCCAGCAGCACTGGGAAATTTTGTGTCCTTGCACTTTCCTCGCAAGAATTGGAAAGAATTCCCCGGCAATTTTGCCACGGATTTCAGGCCGCCGTCGCAGGAGTTGCAGAGCTGGCCCTTTGAAGTCCGCAGCAGTGAGGAGGGCAAAACCATACAGCTCTCCTTTGCAGGAGAATTATTGGCGGATTGGCAGTTTGTGCTTTGTGATGCGCAAAGCAACCCTCTGCTGGTGCTTGATCCACAACGTGAAGATAACTCTTACACGTTTCGCAGCGGCAAGCGTCCCCGCGCATTTGTGCTACTCGCGGCGCCCCGCGCCGAAATGGAAGCAAGCGGAATTCTGGCGCAGGCCCGGCCCACGGCATTTGCGCTCGCGCCGAGCTACCCCAATCCGGTGCGTTTGCAAACCGGCCAAAATGCGCTGAGTGTGATTCGTTTCAGCTTGCCGGTTGCAACTCCGGTGACATTGCGCATTTTTGATGTACTAGGCCGTAACGTTCGTACGCTGGCTGTCGCTCAGACATTCAATCTGGGCCATCACGAAATCATCTGGGATGGGCGTGACAATCTGGGCGTTGAGGTGGCGGCGGGCATATACCTCTATCGGTTGGAAACACCTCAATTCACCGCAACGCAAAAACTGATCGTGATCAAGTGAACCGAGATCGCTCAAAACATTTTTCCCTCGTCGCGTATGCGCTGCTGGTTTTAACGGTTCTCGCCTTTGGCGAGGCGATAGCACAAAATAAAAACCAACAGCGCGCCGAAAGCCTTTACGAAAATGCGCTCAAGGCCAAGAAGGCCAAAGATCGTTTGAAATTGTTGCGCGAGGCCGTGGCGCTGCATCCGTATTCCGCAAAAATTGAATACGCGCTCGGCCGCGAGTTTTATCAGCAATCACGCCTGGATTCTGCGGTGGCGCATTTTGAGCAAGTTATCGTGTTGGACCCGGCGCTCGCGGATCAAGTCGGGCTGGTGGCGTTGTTGCCTCCGGCGTATTATGCCCTGGCGAGCCAGCATCTCAGCAAAGGCGATACGCAAGCCGGCTTGCAAGCCGCGCTGGCCGCGCTGCGGCACAATCCGGCATTTGCGCCGGCGCTCGCGACCGCCGCGCAGCTTTATTATCAACTCAACCGTTATGATAAAGCGATTGACTTCGGTGCGCGCTTGGTGCGCGCCCAACCAACGGCGAAAAACCACTACAATCTCGCGGCGGCGCAAGAAGCGAACAATGATTTCGCGGCAGCCTCACAAAGCTACCGCCAGGCGCTGGCGCTGGACGCCAATTTAACCGCGGCTCGCCAAAATTTGGAACGTCTCGAAACGCGCGTTGCGGAGCAAGCAAAATCGGGCGGGACAAAATCCAGGAAAGAAGAACTTGCCCAGTCTCCGGCGAAAAGCAAGAATAAACCGAATTCCGGCAGCATGACGCGCGCCGAGGAAAAGCTTGCCTCAAAAAAAGCCGCGCCGGCGGCGACCACAAAAAATCCCCCGCAGGCAAAGCCGGCTCCGGAGCGCAAATCCGCGCGCGCGCGCATCCCTGCTGTGAGGTATGAACCCGGGGCGCTGCGCGTGGCCAAAACGCCGCAACGCATCATCCCGTTTCTCGAATCCGTGCATGATCGTAATCGCGAGCGTGAACTTGCCAGAGAAAAAAATGAGTGGGCAGGCGCCGCGTTCTGGCTGGCCGGTCTCACACTTGCGGCTGCCGGGTTTTGGTATTATCGCAAGCGTAAGCCCCTTTCGCGCGACGTTGTCTTGCACGATGTCAAGCGCGTGCGTGAGGCCGCGATCATGCTGGCTCAGCGCTTGTTCGCAACGATGAAAGATTATCTCGCCGCCGCACAAAATTATCTGGCGCGGCAAAGAAATATACTATTCCCACAACCTGTGATTGCCCCCCTCGAAACCGGCGGCGCCCTGACAGCCCCTCCGGTTGATCCCGATAAGAACGAGGCATCGCCGGTTGCTCCACCGCACAAAACGGATGAACCCGAGATTATGGACGATCAGAATGTTGTGACCGCAGTTTCGCCGGCGTTTGGCTTGCAAACTGAAATTCTATTTGCTGAGATGATTGCTGCATCCCCAAGCGCGTTTGAGGTGGAGGAAAACGGCAGCGCCGCCGTTGCGCCAGAAGCAGCCGCAGCGCCGGCAGAAAATACTCCCAACCTGCTTTCTTCATCATTGACGCCCTCTCTGGAAGAGTTGCTCAATTCGGAGGGTAGTCAACACGCCAACTCAAATGGCGAAAACCATACCGGAGATGCGCCCTGGGATCAACAAGCGTGGCAACCGCCGATGCAAACAACGGAATCCTTCGCAAAAAATTTTGCGGATGATGAGCCGTTGGATATTGTCGAGCCGGTTTTCAACGCCGAACAGGAACGCGCCATTGCGTTGGCCAAATCTCTGCTTGTCGATCAACCGCTGGCGCAAACCCAGCATGACTTGAATGTTGCGTCTGTCAAGCCGGCTGCCAACGGCCACGCAACACATGATGAGCTTGAAGCCGAACGCACGCTGGAAACGCCTCAGCCGCTGCAAAAGATCAATCGTTATTTGGTTGAAAAAGAAATTTCGAAGGGCGCAACCGGACGGATTTACAAGGCATGGGATCCCAAACTCGATCGCGCGGTGGTGTTAAAAACCGTGCACTACGGCTTTGCGCCCTCGCCGCACGAAATTTCAGTGCTCAAAGATCGCATCTATCGCGAAGCGCGCGCCATTGCCAAGTTGAATCATCCCAATATTGTGGTGGTGTATGATATTGACGACGAGCCGGAATTTTCATATATCGTCATGGAACATCTCGAAGGCGAGGATCTCAGCCAGATTCTGCAAAAAGACCGGCGCTTGTGCTGCAACCGCGCGCTCGATATCGTCACGCAAGTGTGCAGCGCGCTCGAATATGCGCATCAAACCGGCGTTTTTCACCGTGACATCAAACCGTCCAACATCATGATGGTCGCGCATGACGAGATCAAAGTCATGGATTTCGGCATCGCCAAAATCAACAACTATCTCACACTCACGCAAACCGGCCGCGTGCTCGGCACGCCGAGTTACATGGCGCCGGAACAGATCGAGGGCCATTTTACCGACGGCCGCGCGGATTTGTTCTCGCTCGGCGTGGTGCTCTATGAATTACTGGTCGGCAAGCGCCCGTTTATCGCGGAAACGCTGGCCTCGCTCGCTTATAAAATCGTACACACGGCGCATGTGCCGGCCAGCCGCGAGAATCCCGACATTCCGCCGGCGCTGGATGAGATGTTGAATCGCGTGCTGTCAAAAAAACCGGCGGACCGGTTCCAAACCGCAACAGAATTCCGGCAGGGGTTGTTGCAGGTGAAAAAGCAGTTGGCGTGAAAAAATGGCGTGAGGCCGCTGTGTGGCCCGGATTAAAAAATATATTGGCGGATATCGAAATTCGGGTCGGATTCCATCAATTTGCGAATGGCGTCCACCGGCCGGTCGAGCACGCGAAAGCCGTTCAACTCATACCCGGCAAACATCAACTCGCTGCGAATAAACAGGAAGGCTTCATACCACGCCAGCAGCGACCGCGTCGAGAGTTGCTGCAATTCTGTGGAAATTTCCCGCGTATCGACATCAACAACGCCGCGATTCAGGGCGGCTTGATAGTCGATTTGATTCAGAATATCCTGAATCACGCTTTTCTTAAAGGCATAGTCCTCGCTTCCGGCTTTGCTGGCGAGACTGCGCCGCCGTGTCAGCGTGTTTTCCGCATCTTCCTCGCGTAGCCGGTTTGCTGCCTGGGCGGAATGCTGGCGCTCGTTTGCTGCAGAGTGTTGGGGCAACATGGCACCCTCCTTGGTGATTTTGCTCACTCTCTACTTCGCGTGTTAGAATTTAAAAAGCCTTACAAAATTTCTGCCAATGCCTGCCGTTGCTGGCGGGGCGTGGTTCGCTGCGCTAACAGCCTGTTTCTATGCAAAGCGTATCAGAAGCGCTCGCGTGAGATCTGGCCGGTGTGCTTTGAGTGCTTCATTGCTTCGACCAGAATAATTGACATCTGTCACATGTGCGAGGCAGTCGCCGGCTCATTGTGCGCGCCGCGGAGAAATGGTAATGTCATAATGTTTCAGCATGCGATAAATCGTCATGCGGTGTACGCCGGCCTTGCGCGCCACCCGGCTGATGTTGCCGTTGCAGCGATTCATCAATTCTATTAAATAGTTCCGCTCGAATTTTTCCATCCATTGTTGGCGCGCTTCCCGCAACGGCAATTCCGCTGCGCTGGCGACGCCGTTTTGCTCGTCGCTGTGACCGGCGCGCAGCGGCGTATGATAACTGTCCCGCAAATACTCCGGTAAATCCGAGGTTTCGATGCGCGGCCCGGTTGCCAGCGAGGCCACCCGTTCCATCACGTTTTGCAATTCCCGCACATTCCCGGGCCAGGAATAGCCCATCAAGCAGGTCAGTGCTTCCGGCGATAATTCCAGGGCTTGCGGCTGATGCCCGCTGGAAAATTTCTGCAAAAACCCGCGGCACAACAACGCAATGTCGTCCTTGCGCTCGCGCAACGGCGGCAGCGTGATCGGAATGACATTCAAGCGATAATACAAATCGTGGCGCAAGGCCCGCTCTTTCACGGCTTCAAACGGCTCGCGATTGGTTGCCGAGATCACACGCATATCGACTTCGATCAAATCTTTGCCGCCCAACCGCCGGAACTGCCGCTCTTGGAGCACGCGTAGCAGTTTCGCCTGCAAATCGAGATTAAGCTCGGTGATTTCATCCAAAAAAAACGTACCGCTATGCGCCAATTCCAACAAACCGCGCTTGGCCGCAACCGCGCCGGTGAAGGCGCCTTTTTCATAACCATACAATTCGCTTTCCAGCAGATTGCCGGGCAGGGCCACACAATCCACCGCAATGAACGGCCCTTTGGCGCGATGGCTGTGCGCGTGAATGCTGCGCGCGATCAGTTCTTTACCGGTGCCGCTTTCGCCGTAGATCAAAATATTCGCGTCGGTTTTGGCGACTTTCCGGATGCGATCGAAAATCTCGCGCATGCGCTGGTTGTTACCGATGATGCTTTCAAACCCGTAGGTTTCGACGATCTGCGTGCGCAACGCGCGGTTTTCCGCGCTCACGCGCGCCGCCTCATGTTCCTTGGTGAGCGCGCGCTGGCGTTCGCGCTCGCGCACCCCGTGGCTGACGAAAACATTCTCGATGACTTTGATCAATTCCGGCCCGCCGAACGGCTTTTCAATGTGCATACTCAATCCGAGTTCCATCAATTCGCGCTTGCGCTCTTCCGCGCCGGGATAAGCCGTGAGCATGATGACGGGCACATGACGCACATGTGTAAACGCCGCGTTGCTCGCCAATTCCTTGTAGATGGAATAACCGTCGCGGCCGGGCAGCATGAAATCGAGCAACACCAAATCCACTTTGCCGCGTCGAATCAGCTCCAACCCTTCCGCGCCGTCATAGGCCGAAATGAAATCATGTCCCGCTTTTGTCACATACCTGCGACACAACTCGTGAATATTATGATCATCGTCAATCAGAAGAATCGTGCGCTTGGCGCCATTGGTTTTGGCTACTGCAAAACTAGGCTCTGCTGCAGTCTGGCTGGATTGAATCATACGCTCGCCTGATTGTTGAAATGAAATTGTTCGTGTCGCGCGGCTGTTTGATCATGTCTATTGCGATGTCACATTGATGTTGCAGTGACGTTGAAAAAGTGAATGTCCATATTTCGAGAAGAATTTGACAAATTTAATGCCACAAAACGGTGACAGCATTCACGAAAAAGAAGCAAGAAGTAATTGCAGGTTATTACTTCATATAACCTATATCGACATCGCCTCAATCCTGGCTTGGAATTGCTTCAGGCTGAAACACTTGTCCGCGCTTAAACAGAGCAGGATTTATACGATCTCAAGCCGGAAAAATGAGCGGCAATTCAACGGTGCATTTTAAGCGAAAAGCGCGCTTGTCGCATCGCTGTTGCCCTCAATTCGCGCGCTAGGATTGCTCCGGCAGGCATTGGCGGCAACTGCATGGCGTGCCCGTTTGGCAATAAAACTCTCCCCGGCGCGGTTTTTTAATAGCATTTCTAATTAAGTTTGTTATTATCTTTCATGCCGCGTTTCACGGCCGTGCTGTTTGGGCGTTGAGAGAAGCCGCTTGTTCGGGCGAGTGATGATATTGCAAAATGACGGTGAAACGGCAGCGGCTCCGCGCCTTGAATTTATTGTTTCACGATATTCACAATCGACAAGGAGAGGTAACATGAGTGTGCAGCGTTTTGAGCTCGAAATCGGTGCAAGTGTTTATGGTGCGCGCTTGGTGGCAACAGAGCCCATCAACGCGGGTGAGATCGTTTATCGTATCGAGCAATATAAACTGACGAAGAAGCCCACCTATCAAACCATTCAGATCGGCCCCAATAAGCATCTCAAAGAGCTGGGAGTGCTGGCTTATCTCAATCATAGCTGCCGCCCCAACGTGGCCGTGAACACGCACGCGCTCACGGTGTTCGCCTGCCGTGACATTGCACCGGGCGACGAATTGAGTTTCTTTTATCCCTCCACCGAATGGAAAATGGACCGGCCGTTTGCCTGCTTGTGCGGCGCGCCGGAGTGTATTCGGTTGGTTGCCGGCGCGATCTATGTGCCTCTCGATGTGCTGAGCCGTTATTTCATCAACGATCATATTCGTCAAATGGCCCTGGCCTTGTTGGAAAATACCGCCGCCGGCGGGCTTGCCTTCCCGCAAGACATGCTGGTGAATAAATCGGCGGGCCTGATTTCGCCCGCAGAAAACTTGATGAACTATCCGAAAGCCTCACGCCGCGAAACGGTTTAATCGCAATCAGATTTGTTGCAAGTGCGGTGCGCGAGAAAATTTGCGCCCGCATTGCTCAGAATCAGCCGGCGTGAAAACACTAGACCGCGTGCAATTCCCAAAAGCTGGCGCAGTAAATATGTCACCCTTCGGGTTTTAAACTGTTCTTTTTGGCTATCTTTCTATAATCATGTCATCCCTTTGGGATTCTCGGGCCGGAAAATCCCGAAGGGATGACATGATTATAGTCCTTTGGCGTTTTTTCTTCATGAAACCACGAAGTGGTGACATAATTTC
>SZPB01000256.1 GCA_030263535.1 Cytophagia bacterium CHB2 | reverse complement strand
GCGCAGCTCGCGCAGGGTGACGAACTCGCCGGAGCGCGTGCTCATCGAGGTCTTCTGGCCGTCGCGGTAGAGCACGGCGAACTGCACCAGCGCCACTTCCAGCCGGCCGTCGTCGAGTCCGAGCGCCTTGAGGGCGCCCTTGACGCGCGGAATGTAGCCGTGGTGGTCGGCGCCCCAGATGTCGATGATGCGCTCGAAGCCGCGCTCGTACTTGTTGAGGTGGTAGGCGATGTCCGAGGCGAAGTAGGTGTACAGGCCGTTCTCGCGCTGCACGACGCGGTCCTTCTCGTCGCCGAAGTCGCTGGAGCGGAACCATTTCGCGCCGTCCTGCAGATAGACGTGGCCGCGCGCCTCGAGCAGGGCCACCGCCTTGTCCACCAGGCCGGTATCGAACAGGGAGCGCTCGGAGAACCAGTTGTCGAAATGCACGCCGAATTCGGCGAGGTCCTCGCGCGAATCGCCGAGCTGCTCGGTCAGCGCGAAGTTGTGCACGTAGGCGTAGTCGTCGCCGAGCAGGCGCTTGGCGTTGGCGATCAGCGCGTCGAGATGGCCCTCGGCGTCGGTCGCTGCGTCCGGCGCGCCGTCGAGCACGTGGGCGGCGTCGCGCCGGTAGCGCGCGCCGTGCGCCTGGTGGATGGCGTCGGCCATGCCGCGCACGTAGTCGCCCTGATAGGCGTTCTTCGGGAAGGAGATGGTCGAGCCGTGCAACTCGAGGTAGCGCAGCCAGGTCGACAGCGCCAGGATGTCCATCTGGCGGCCGGCGTCGTTCACGTAGAACTCGCGCACCACCTTGTAGCCGGCGAAGTCGAGCAGGCCGGCGAGGCTGGCGCCGTAGGCGGCGCCGCGGCCGTGGCCGACGTGCAGCGGGCCTGTCGGGTTGGCCGAGACGAACTCGACCTGCACTTTCGCGCCCCCGCCCAATTCGCTGCGGCCGAAGTCGTCGCCGCGCCCGAGCACCGTGCGCACCACCTGCAGCTTGGCCGCCGGAGCGAGGGTGAAGTTGATGAAGCCGGCGCCGGCAACTTCGGCCTTGGCGACGAGCGGCGAGGCCGGCAGCTCGGCGAGCAGGCGGCCGGCGATGTCGCGCGGATTGAGCTTCAGCGGCTTGGCCAGCTGCAGGGCGAGGTTGCTGGCGAAGTCGCCGTGCGAGGCCTGCTTGGGCCGCTCCAGCGTGATGGCGGCGTCGCGACTGTCCGGCGCCACGCTCTCCAGCGCCGCGCGCAACACCGAATCCATCTCCGCAGAAATTGCAGCGCTGCTTGCGGCCCGGGCGCCCGCGCGATTGATCGCCGCCATTTCATTGTCCCCGCGATAGGAAGACATCATCGTATCGATGCGCGCCATCTCGGCGAAAGCCGCCTCAATGGCGGCCAAAGCTTGCGGGTGCTGCGTCGAATCCGGTAAAAAGACTTTGATCAACACCAGCGTGTCCATCAAAATCTGTGTACGCTCAACCGTGTGAATCGCGGGCTCCGGACGGCAGCTTGCAAGGAACAAAATAGCAACAGCGTGCCTCAAAAAAATCACGCCGCCTGAGTTGCGAGAGCCGCGCCGGCGAGAACTGGCAAGGCTTGTCATGCTTTTATTCGATCGCGACGATCAATTCTCCCGCAAGGTGATGAATCTCACCAGCTTGGTTAAAGCATCTTTGTAGGACGAGTCGTGGTACGGCGACAGCAAGTGCAATGCTTCATCGCAGAAGCGCCTGGCCGTATCGTGGGCGTAGGCAACGCCGCCCTGGCGTTCGATGAAATTGACGATGCGCTCATAATCATTTTTGCGCGAGCGCCAGGTGGAGCCGCGGCGCACCAGTCGAATGATTTCTTTCGCTTCGGATTTCTTTGCCTGTTTGAGCGCATGCAACAACGGCAGCGTGATTTTGTTCTCGCGAATGTCGTTGCCCACCGGCTTGCCGACGGTGCCTTCTTCGCCGAGCAAATCGAGCAGATCATCGCGAATTTGAAACGCGATGCCGACCTTCTCGCCGAATTCTCCCATCGCCGCGATTTCCGCCTCGGATTGTTCGCCCGCCAGGCCGCCGAGCTGACAGGCCGCGGAAATGAGCGAGGCGGTTTTGTCGGCAATCAAGCGAAAATAAATCGCCTCTTCCATCCAATAATCGCGGCTGCGCTCGAGTTGCAGTAACTCGCCCTGGCTCATGCGTTCAGCCGTGAGCGAGATAATGGAGAACGCCTTGGCATCGCCCAAATGCAACATCGCGAGCAGCGATTTGGAAAACAGATAATCGCCCATCAATACCGAAACCTTGTTTTTCCAAATCGAATTGATCGAGGGGAAACCGCGACGACGGTAGGTATCATCCACGACGTCATCGTGCACCAGGGTGGCGGTGTGCAACAATTCGAGAATGGCCGCCGCTTTCAAGCGTTTGACGGTGGGAGGCGCGCCGTTCATGCGGCTGATCAACAGGACGATGATGGGGCGCAAGCGTTTGCCGCGATGCGAAAGAAGATAGTGAACAATCTGGTCGATGAGAAAAATGTCGGATTTGAGTAGGGATTTATATTCTTGCTCGAATGCCACCAGGTCATCTTTGATCGGCTCGATGATGTCTCTCAGCTTCAACCCGAATCCCTCTCACGTCTTGTCCGGCACTTGCCGGCGATTTTTTTCAAAAGAGATGTTTGCAAACTCAGTATGCTCCCGCGGCAAGGCCGTGCGAACGTTCGCTCGTTATAACAACTTGCGTTTCTGCAGATGAAGATCACTATTGTAGAACCGGTGTTTTTCTAAATCATGAAAACAACAGCAAGCCAGTTCTGCTTTTGGCAGCGAATATTAAGCAATCGACGGGCGTTTGTCAATGAGAAATTTGGCGCTGCGGTTGCGCCCTCGCTTGATTTTTTGGTTAAATCGTGTTATAGTCACGCCATGCTTGAACGAACCTGCCTGGCTTGCGGCCGCAAAACGGCAAAGCGGGAATTGTTGCGTCTGAGTCGCACTCCCGAGGGTGTTTTTGTTATTGATGCGCGTCAAAAGCTGCCGGGCCGGGGCGCATATGTCTGCCCCACACGGGCTTGCGCCGAATTGCTGCAACGCAAGAAAGGGCTGCATCACGGCTTTCGCCAGCAGGTGCCGCCGGAAATTTATCAATGCATTGTGGATTTCGTGCAAGAAACCACGACGATTGGCGATAGCTCATCAGACTAGGGAATCAGAATGAAGTAACGTTCCCATGTCTCAAACCGCGAATGAATGCGAATTAAAAATTGATTAGCGTACCTTCGCGTTAAGCAGCGGCAGCAGGAAACGGGCATGTTATTTAAACGGCGTTCTTAAACGGAATTTTCGGGCCACCACAGTTCTTATGAAGATTTCTTTTTCCAGAATCCGAGCCGGCCGGCGGCAAAAACTCCTTTTCTTTGACAAACTCACCCTCGGCTATCTCATCCTCCTGCCGATTTTGATCCTGCTTTCCGGCAAACACGTTCATCTCTGGCCGATGATCGCAATCGTCCATCCGATACTCATCATTGGCGTGCTGGCGCTCATTTCAAATGAAGCCATCTTGCCGGGAGCGTTGCGCTGGCTGCGGGATTGGTATCCCATGCTGTTCTTCACCTTTTTCTTTGGAACCATCGGCCGCCTCGTCACGCTATTTTTCCCGTTTTGGCTCGAACCTTTTCTTCTTAAAAGCGATATTTGGTTTTTCGGAGAGCATCCCTGGGAATTTTTCGCACGGCATCTCACGCCTCTCACGACGGAAATTTTTTCGTTTGCCTATTGGAGCTACTATTTTTTGATTCCGCTGGCCGTGTGGGTTCCTTATCGCGCCGCGCGCGCGAGGTTTGCGAAAAAACACGCCGCCGCACCGCCGTTTGACCGTGTGATGGCGCGCGTTTGTTTGACTATGTTCACCTGCTATGCCTGTTTTTTGCTCATGCCGGCGCGCGGCCCGCATCATGTCATGAATCTCGATCACGAGTTGCTGTTTGCCGGCGGCTGGTTTTATAATTCAATCTTATTCATTCAAGGAAAAGGCTCGGTCGTCGGCGCGGCGTTCCCCAGCTCGCACGTTGCCGCAGCCTGGACGGTTTTGCTGGCATTGCGGCAAAGTTTTCGCAAGCTGTTTTGGACACTGTTGCCACTCGTCGTCGTTCTCTCGGCTTCCACATTCGTGATTCAATATCATTATATCATTGATTCTGTGGGAGGCTTCCTGGTCGCGGCCGTGATCGAAGTGCTGATGAGTCGCCGTGAAGCGCAGCCGCAGCAACCTGCAGATGTGAAGGCCGGCATACATGAAACGCCTGCAATGATCATGGAAAAGTAACATATCGAACACTTACGTAAACGGAATTTTCAAAATCGGCTTGTCTCAGCCTGAGCCAAGCGTTCTTGCCTTTTTATCCGCCGCGGAAAAATCCCACCGTTGCCGCGAATGATTGTACGTTATAACAATTAAACGCTGTTGGCGTCCTCCTGCGCGCGCACAGACGCTTTTTCCTCATTCATTTTGCGCTTGGCATAATACTTGTCGAGTTCATTCCGTCGTTTTGTACAGCCGCGGATTCGCCGCCAAAGACTTACGAAAACGTCTTTCGACCTTGGCTGCCTAATTTTGATAAAATGTTTAAGCATTCTTTCGCCTTTGTCGCTATATAACTTGCCATGAGAATGCCGTGGAGTACGCTCGTTACGTTCGCGCATGCGCCCCGCCCGGGGTTGCGCAATGAGGCGGCGAAACCGCACGGCGACGTCAAAATCACACGCTCCGGCGAGAGGCTTCTGGTGGCCACGCCGCAGCGCGATCCGTTCACCGATTAAGCATCGTGGGTCTTCTCGTGACTCGTTCGAAGTATCTTGGCTCTGCTCTCGCTTTGGCGCTGCTCTGCGCCGGTTCTGCCTCGGCGCAAACAACCATCTATGGCGGACGCGGCTTGATGCGCGTCTTCACCGCTGAACCGATTGGCGGCAAACAATTTTTTATCAATTCTTTTTTTCAGACGTTTTTGGAATCGCCCGACCAGCGTCAGAACCTGCTTGGCAAGGATCACACGCTGTCGTTGGGGTTCACGCTGGGGCTGAGTAACAGCCTGGAATTCAACATGCAGGTGGTGCCGTATCAGGACGACCAGCAAAATGCCTGGGGTCCTCCGGGCGATACCCAACTGGGCTTGAAGATGGCGCTGCCGTTTGCAGTGGGCGGCATCTCCACCGGCTTGCGCGGCTTCGTCAATCTGCCCACGGCAAAGAATCACAATGTGCCGTATGAACCCTATTCTTCCGGAAAAGTCGGCGGCGGCATTCAAGGCCTGGCCACGATTGACATGACGGAAAGTTTTCCGTTGGTGCCCTTGAAAGCCTACTTGAATTTTGGCTATTTCGACCACACGCTCGACCGCAATTTTTTCATCGGCCATGAAGATCAATTCTTGGTCGGCGCCGGTTTGAAGTTTCCGATTCGCTCGATCACGTTTTACACTGAATACACCGGCGAGATCTTTGCCAACAACGCGCTGGTGGGTTACGCCGAAAGCTCCACCCGGGTCTCGCAGGGCATAAAAGTGCTCGGCCCGTGGAATTTGATTCTGGATTTTGCGGTTGGTGTGGGATTGGACAAGCCGGCGGCGGTGCGTCTCGATCCCCTGCAAAAAGAGTATGCCGATTGGAAGGTTATCCTGGGCATGAATTATCAAGTTGCCTTCAATCGCCAGGGCGGCGTCTCCTCGACGCAGCCAGGCAGGCGCACCGAACGGCGCGCGGATCCCGAGCTGGAGCGCGTCCGCATCAAACGCGAAAGCGCCAAGGAAGATTTGGAAGACATGGAAAAATCTTTGCAGGAAAGCAACGATTCTGAGAAAAAAGAAAAACCATGAATCATTTGAGATATAATTGGCAGGGTCACATCTTGCGATTACCTATTCCCCTCATGATCAGCGCGGTGTGCAGTTTCGGCGGATTTTTTTCGTCAACTGTCGCGCAGGAAAAACAGGCTTCAGAAACGCGCGTGAGCGACCGCAACATGGAAAAAGTGGCGGCCCGCATTTATCGCGACGCCTTGAAGTTTTATGACGAGCGCGCTTATTGGAAAGCGGCGCGTGAGTTCATCATTTTGTTGGATTACTATCCCTCGTTCAGCCAGGCTGACGGTGTGCTGTGCAACTTGGGCGAATGCTTGTATTCGATGGATATGTTCAAATCATCGCACAAGATGTTCCGTTTCCTGGTTACGAAATTTCCACAAAGCGAGTACGTCGCGCAAGGCCTGCACGGCTTGCAGCGTATTCAATATCAGGCGGAGAATTATCCGGAAAGCATCAAGGTTTATAACGCTATTCTGTCCACCTATCCGGGAAGCAAGGTGGAGGATGGCGTGCATTATTTTGCCGGCATGGCCTATTTTCACGAGCATGATTATGAGAATACAATCGCCGTGCTCGAAAAAGTCGGCTCACGCAGTGAGTTTTATGATTACAGTTTGTATACGATCGGGCTTTCTCACCTAAAAAAAAAAGCATCAACAACGCCCTGTCGGCTTTGCGTAAGCTAGTTGGCCTGCCCATCCTCCGTGCGGAACAGCGCGAGGTTAAAATTAACGCCCACTTGACGCTCGGATTCATCTACTACGAGCTTGGCTATTACCGCGAAGCGATCTCGCACCTCCGGAATCTCCCGGAGAATCACAAGGATTATCCGCAAGCGTTGCTCGTGCGCAGTTGGGCGTCGATCAAACTGAACGATTTTCAAAGCGCGGTCATCACGCTCAACGAGCTGATCAAGAAATTCGATGACTCGGAATTCGGCGAGGAAGCGCACTTCTTGCTTGGCCAGTCGTATCTCCGGCTCGAGTTCTATGACTTCGCCGTGCAGGAGTATGATTACATCATTCGCAAATATCCGGAGGGCAACAACGTCGCCGACCGCGTCGCGTTGGTTGAACTGGGCCTGCGCGAACAGGAAAAATCGCTGGAACAGTTGAAAGTGCAGTTGCTGGTGTTGGAATCGAAACTGCTCGATTCCATCCGGCTGGACGGCGCTGGCCAGGTGCCCAAATATATTCAGGATCATTACACGCAGTTGGCGAAGTCGCGGGATGAGTTGGTGGACAGCATTCTGACCGAGCGCCGGATTTTTGAAGAAGTTTCACAAAAAGTCGATCAAGTTCGTTCAGACATTACGCGAATGGAGTCGCGGCGTCACTGGCGTGCTTATGCCGAGTATGGCAAGACGCGGGCGTTATTTTTGAAGGGAATGCCGAGATAGTTTGTCAAATGCCTTGCAACCAGAGGTTAGGCCGAGTATGAAACACGTCATTATGCGACAAAGAGCCGTGAGTTCTTGGGCATCTGCTTTCGCGTTGTCTGCCGCACTGATGCTGGCCGCGCCGGCGCTGAGCCAGGAGAAAAACGCAACGCCGGGCAAAAACCCGCCGGCGACGCCGCAGAAAAAAAACATGCCGGAACAAAAGACCGCGCCGGCAATCCCGCAAAAGCCCGCCTATTTCAAGAACGACAGCATTTATGTCGGTGATCTCAACGCGGCAATTGTCAATGCGGAAGAACTGATCAAGAAATATCCGGACAGCGATTTTTCGCCGAGCGTGATGTTTCAATTGATCGAGCTTTACGTCAAACGCGCGACGTTCGACTATCAAAAGCAAATGGCGGCCTATGAACGCGATTTGAAGCGATTCGATAACGGCGAGATTGCGGTCGAGCCGGCCATGCCGCGCGTGAGTTACCGCAAGGCGATCGAGATGGGATACAAGGTTTTAGAGCATTATCCCACCGCCCCGTTCAACGACAAGATCATTTACCGCCTGGCGCTCTGCCATCTCGAAGAAGGCAACCAGGAAATGGCGCGCGATTACTTCCAGCGCATGATCAAGGACTATCCCAACAGCCCGTATGTGCTCGAAGCGAATTTCCGCATCGGCGAGGCCTGTTTCGAGAAAAAAGATTATGTCACCGCGACGCAGTATTATTCGAAACTCTTCAACCAGTGGCAGAATCCCTTTTTCAGCATGGCCTTGTACAAGCTGGCCTGGTCTTATTACAACGTCAACGATTATGCCAAGGCGATCAGCACGTTTATTTATCTGATTGACGATATCAACAACATCAAAGACGCCAACAACCCCGAAGCCCTGGGCAAAACGCCGGCGGATTTGCGGCAAGAATCTATCGAATACATTGCGCAGAGCTTCGCGGAGTACGGCGGCCCGGAAAAAGCGCGGGAATTTTTGGCCAAATACAGCGGCAAAGATTACGGCATTGAGATTTTTTTGAAACTGGCGGAAACGTATCGCGCACGCAATTTCTACGATGAAGCCATTCGTACCGTTGAGATTACGCTGGAAATGTGGCCCTTTAACGATCAAGGCCCGCTGTTACAAAACGAAGTGGTCGAGAATTATCTCAGCAGCGAGCAGCCCGAGAAAGCTGAGGTGGCGCGCCTCGCGCTCGTGAACAATTTCGGGCCGGGCAGCGCGTGGTTGGAAAAACATCCCGAAGGCGAAATTCGCGAAAAGGCGCTGGCGCTGGCGGAGCAGCATCTGTATATCCTCGGTACGGAAGCGCAAGCCCGCGCGCAAGCGAACAAGGATTACAACGCCTATCAGCTTGCGATTCAGCGCTATCAGGAATATGTCGCCAAATTTCCGGACATGCCGAATGCGCCCAAAATCAGCTATTATCTTGCGGAATGTTTTTATGAGACCCGGGATTTTGCCAATGCGGCCGACGCCTACAAACGCGTGATGATGGATTATCCGGAATCCGAATTCAAAGATGACGCGGCGTACAACCGCATCATCAGCCATTTTGATGAACTCGCCACGGTGAATCATCCCGACACGACTTCGTTTCTGCTGGCGAATTTTATGGGCACCGGCCGGCCGGACACGCTGACTGTCTCGAACGCCGTGTCGGCCAAGCTGCTCACCGCCTGCAACGATTTTGCCGTGTTGATGAGCGCAAGCCCGCGCTATCCCGAAGTGTTGATGAAATACGGTGAGACGCTGTTCAATTTGAAAGAATTCCGCCCGGCGCAACTGGTTTACGAAAAGATAATCACAACCATGCCAAAATCGCGCTTTGCCGTGCAGGCGCATTTGCTGCATGCGCAATGCTCGATGGAAGCGCAAGACTTTTTGCTGGCGGAAAAATGGGCGCGCAAAGTTGCCGAGCAATATCCCGACTCCACCGCGCAAATCGAACGCGCGCAGCGTTTGATCAGTTCGGCGAAATTCAAATTGGCGGACGGCTTCAAGGCGAAAGGCGAGCACAGCGTGGCTGCCATTGCCTTTGAGAATATTGCCGCCAGCAGCCAAGACTCGACGATCTCCGAACTGGCCCTGGCCGAATCGGCAACCGCTTTCGAGAAAGCCGGCAACAAGCTGAAGGCCGTCGAAATCTATGAAAAATTCAACTATCGTTTTCCGAATTCGCCGCGCGTTGACGAGGCGCTGTATCGCGCCGCGTTGCTGT
>SZPB01000255.1 GCA_030263535.1 Cytophagia bacterium CHB2 | reverse complement strand
TGTAGTCCCCGCCCCTTGTGGGCGGCTGTTGAAGCCATGAAATTCGCGGTTGCAACAATGCCCCACGAGGGGGCAGGACTACGAATCCTGCACACGCATTTGAAAAACGCTGTAAGAGTGAATTCGTTGCTTCAAAAGCAAAGACTTTTCTGGAAGCGGATACCGCCCTTGCTTTATCCGCTTACCAAGAAATCCGCTTACAGAAAGCTTTTTTACATCCGGCTTATGGTATCACTCTTTCAATGCCACGCCTTCCGAGCGCGCGATATATGCCGCGCAGGTGATGTCGCCAGTGACATTCAACACGGTGCGGCACATGTCGAGAATGCGATCAACCCCGAGAATGATGGCGATGCCTTCCGGCGGCACGTGCACCATTTGCAATACCAGAATCAACAACGGAATCGAGCCGGAGGGCACACCCGCAGCGCCTACGGCCGTAAGCACGCTCATAATAACGACGATCAATTGCGTCGTCAAATCCAAATTCACCCCAAAGACTTGCGCGATAAACAGCACAGTCACGCCTTCGAACAGTGCCGTGCCGTTCATGTTCATGGTTGCGCCCAGCGGAATGACGAAGCCGGCGATTTTGGGCGGAATGCCGAGATTCTCCTGCGACACCATCATCGTCGTCGGTAACGTCGCGTTGCTCGAGCTGGTGGAAAACGCCGTGAGCATCACCGTCTCCACCTTCCGAAAAAATTTCAGCGGATTGTAGCGCGCGAACAAGCGAACCAGGACAGCAAGCGCGCCAAATTGGTGCAGCGCCAGGCCAACGATAACGGTGACGACATACATGCCGAGGGCAACAATCAAATCGAAGCCGAAGCGCGAGGTGACGCTGAAGATCAGCGCCGCGACGCCGTAAGGCGCGAGTTTCATCGCGATATTGATGATCTTGACCGAAATCTCATTCACCCCTTCGAGCAGCCGGATCACCGGTTGCGCTTTGTCCTGCACGATCAGCGTGAGCGCAATGCCTGCCATCAATGCCACAAAAATCAGCGCCAACATGTCGGGATTGGGGCGCGCCACCACAGCGACGGGATTGCGCGGCACGATGTTCACCAGCGTTTGAATGCCAAATTCCGTGCTCGCCCGCTCGGCGGCGCCCATTTTTTCAGAAGCTTCCTTGCCGTATTGCGCCATCAACTGGTCTTTCGTTTCTGCCGGCAAGTAATCGCCCGGGCGAATGGTGTTGACCAGCACCAACCCGATCGTCACCGCGATGGCCGTGACCATCAAAAAATACAGCATGGTGCGCACGCCGATGCGTCCGAGTTGTTTGAGATCACCGATTTGCGCCACGCCCAGCGCGAGACTCGAAAACACCAGCGGAATGACCACCATGATCAGCATGTTGAGAAAAATCTTGCCGAGCGGATCACTCAGATATTTTTGGAGGAATGCCACAATGGCCGAGTCATGCAAAAACTTATTGCACAGCACGCCGGCAATCGCGCCCAGGATCAAACCCAGAAAAATTTTGGTGTGTCGCGCCATGCAACTCTCCCTTCCGAAACAGTAGGCTTGTGGACATCATGCCAAACGGGTTTTGGACAATCAGCGCAACCCTCTGCGCCCTGGGATGAAAAACAGGTTAGCCCCATCATGCACCGGCCTTCGCATGATCATTCCAGGAAACAACCATCAAAAGAACATCAACGTTATCAACACAAAAGTCGGGATCAAAATGACCAGCGAATAAAACATGTATCCGAAAAAGCTCGGCATCTTGATGCCGTTCTCTTCGGCGATGGATTTCACCATGAAGTTCGGCGCGTTGCCGATGTAGGTGTTCGCGCCCATGAACACGGCGCCGCAGGAGATCGCCTTGAGATAAATTTCATTTTCGGCAATCAACATGTGCACCGATTCCAACTCGGATTTTCCGGGATAAAATTGCCCCAGCGCGGTGCTCAAAAACGTGAGATAGGTGGGCGCATTATCGAGAAAGCTTGACAAGCTGCCGCTGGCCCAGAAGTAATGCCACGGCTCACGCACCGCATCAATGATGAATGAAAGCGCGCCGGCACTGCCCGCGCGCAGCATCGCCAGCATCGGAATGATCGTCATGAAAATGCCGGCGAACAAAATCGCCACCTCCTGAATCGGCCCCCAAGTGAAACCATTGCCCTCGCGAATTTCCCTGGCGGTGAATTTCAGGCTCAACCAGCCCATCAAAACGAGAAAGAGATCGCGCAGCACGTCTTGCGTAGCGAGATGCACCCCGAATATGTTGAATTCTCCCAACTTGACCAAACCGCTGAACAGCACGCCGCCGATGACGCCGGCGAGAAAGATCAAATTATGCAAGCCGCGCAGGCGCATGGTCGCGGAGGTTTTGCGGTGCGATTTTGGCCCCTCGCGTTTGTATAAAACAGTATCACAGATAAAAAACAGGCTGAGCACGATCGCCGAGACGGCAAACATTTCCGGAAACAAGGTCATCGTCCAGAAAAACGGCACTCCGTGCAGAAAGCCGAGAAACAGCGGCGGATCGCCGAGCGGCGTGAGCGAGCCGCCGAGATTGCTCACCAGGAAAATAAAAAACACGAACACGTGAACGTTGCTTTTGCGTTCCTTGTTCATGCGCAGCATCGGACGAATCAGCAACATCGAGGCGCCGGTAGTGCCGACCCACGACGCGATGATAATGCCAATGGCGAGCATGCCTGTGTTCGCCGCCGGTGTGCCAGCAGGCGCGCCTTCCAGCAAAATGCCGCCGGCCACGGTGTAAAGTGCCCAGAGCAAAATGATGAAAGGAATATAGTCCTTAAAATAAATGTGAAGAATTTCGTGCGCGGCAACGCCGCCATACTGCAGCACAAAGGGCAGCGCAAACACCAGCGCCCACACGGCCGTCACTTTGCCGTAATGATGATGCCAAAAATGTGGCGCGAGCAAAGGGAACAGCGCGATGGATAACAAAATGCCTGCGAACGGAAAACCGCTCCACAGCGGCAGCGAAGCGCCGAGATCGCCAGGTTCACCGGGAGCGGATTCTTCTGTCGCAGCATTCAGCCTGACAACAGGCGCAGCCTCCAGCGCTTGACTTTTCCCGGAAGCGGCGGCAACGGGAAACACCGCGCACGCGAGAAACACGGCGAGGCCAGCGTATTGCAAGCGCTTGATCGCGACGGAGAAGAAAGATTTTTTTTTGAGGGGGAGGAGCTTGATTTCATGCAGTTGGCGCGGCGCCTTACCAGTTGTCATGCTGATCCTTGTGAAGTTGAGGCCTTTCAGGGGGCGTTTGTTGAGATCTCATTCGCATCACGCTCCACCTCAACATAGTATAAATTTCAATTCCCGCAAGCCAAATTTCGATGAATGTTTTGGCCGGCCACATGCGTGCCCGGCCAGTTGCCGCCGCTAAAACAAAAAAAGAGCACATTCATGCCTTTGCTTTTTTCGAAGTCGCAGAGCCGGCTTCTGGCGGCGGCGTTTTCGTTTCTGACGGGCGTGAAGACGGCGAAAGTATAACACGGACAAACATGTACAACATGGCAACAAGCAAGCCGCCGCCAATAATCGCCAGGAGAATTTCATTGTATGACATGGGGATTTCCTTTCAAAGCCGTGCATTGACAAATGCGAGTTGAGCATGCGCCTCACACCAAAACGGCGTTTCGTGAGTCAACCCAAAGAGCCGCGCCGCATCTGAGCACAGATGGTTCAGAGCAACAATAAACGCAGGCGCGTGTTTGCGAGTCAGGCGCACGAGTTCTCAAAGCAAAAACATTTTGCCCGAGTAGTTTTTCAAAAATGATTGAAACCGGTTGAAAGGAAATCACCCTTCGGAGGAATGCTCGCTGTGGGGCTGGCGAAACGCAATAAGAGGGGTGTTGAAGCGCAGATCGTTTTGGAGAAAATAATTGTTCAGTCCGGCAAACAATTTGATTTGAGCCATCGCCAGCATATGGCGGACGCTGAAATTAGCGCTCTCCAGCAAGCGCTTCGCGCCGGCCAGCGTCAGGTCGTGCCCGGCTTTGGGAATGATAAAATTCGCAGCAGAGACTTCTGCGTTGCCAATCGTGGTCAAGACGATATTGAACGCCGGATCACCGCTTTTTTCCAGAAAATACTTGCTGATCATCCCAGCCGGCGGCAACGTTGCAGCCAGATTGAGACCGATCAAAAGGAAGAACACACAACGCAAATTTTTCTTGAATGCTTTTTTCATGATTTTTTTGTGATGATCACACCGTCGGTCAAAACGCGCGCAAGAATACGTAACGCGGACTTCAAAGTCAAGCGCGAAAAATTACAGCCGTGGCAAGATGATGCTCACTTGCCCCACAACAAGTAAAGGCCGAGTATGGTTGCGAGAAAGCAAAATATCCACAAGATCACCGGCCCGGCAGCGCCGCGAAATTTGAATCCCAGCGCCTCCATTTCAATCGGCCCGGAATTCACGATTTTCAACAGCAACACAATGCAAAATGCCGTGATGGCCGACAACGGCACGCCGACCACCGCCGCGTAGTGCTTTTCGATAATCTGCAAAAACCAGCTATGCTCGGTGGTCGTCGGGGTGACGGAATGATAAACCAAGAATCCGAGAAAGTAACATGCCCACATACCCACGCCGATCACGGCGGCCCAACTGGCATAGCGTCGAAAACGCGACTCTGCCGGAGTTTCTTTGAATTCTTGTTGGTCCATGAGTTTGCTTGCTCAATGAGATGGTTTCACTCTGCGTTACACTGCAATCACTTTTTCAATAAAGCAAAAATTTTTTCTGCCAGAAAGCACTGATTAAGAGTCAAGCTTGTCGACCACTTCTGTTTCCTCTTTGTAAGGCGTAAAACCGGCCTTTTGATAAAAACGCAGCGCGCCGGGATGGTCAAGCGTGCATGTGTGCAGCCAAAAGCGTTTTGCCTGGCGCTGCCAGACGAGTTCGATCATTTCGTCAATCAAATGGAAACCCAACCCTTTGCCGATGAATTCCGGCATCAACCCAAAATAGACAAGCTCGACTTCAGGCCAGTGCTGAAAATCAAGCTCGGCATAACCGCCGGGCACGCCGCCGGCGTAAAGCACATAAATCTCGATGTGCGGATGTTGCACAAGGGCGGCCAGGGCTTCATCGCTGAGTTTGCGGCGTGCAACCCAATTCCACCCAGCGCCGACCGTATTGTAAAGATACCGATAAAATGAAACCGGCGGTTTCACAGCGCGCATGATGAGAGTATTCTCCGGCGCCGGTTTGCGCGCCGCCAATCTCGCCGGCGGCGCCAGCATTTCGAGATAGGTGACAGTGGTTTCCAGCTTGTCGGGCGGCAAATTCTTTTCAAGCATGTTGACCAATTAAGCGCTAAGCTCGAGGTTAATGCGGCGATTATCAGCTTCGCACAAAAAATTTTCCGGGCAATTGTTTGATGATGCCCTGCAATTCCAAATCCAGCAAAATGGCCATTAACTGCGGCCCCGGCAACATTGCTTTTTTTGATAAAGCGTCGATGTGAAACGGTTCATGCGAAATCAAATCATAAACGCTGCGGCTTTTCTCGTCCAAAGTCAGCGGCACCTCGGGCGCAATATGCCGGGGTGAAAAAAGTTCCAACTGGTTGTTGAGTTCTTCTAGAATATCATCAGCGCATTGAATCAGCTTTGCCCCTTCTTTCAAAAGTTGGTGCGGGCCTGCGCTTTTCGGACTGAAGATGCTGCCCGGAACGGCAAACACTTCACGATCTTGATCGAGCGCAAAGTTGGCGGTGATTAACGCTCCGCTCTCGCGGCCCGCTTCGATGACAATGACGCCCAGCGACAATCCGCTGATGATGCGGTTCCGGCGCGGAAAATTCATGGCATCCGGTTTGGCGCCAAGAGGAAACTCGGATATCACCGCGCCGTTGCGCGCAATGTCCTCCAGCAGTTTGCGGTTTTCTGCGGGGTAGACCACATCCAATCCCGAGCCTAACACCGCCAGCGTGCGGCCGCCGCTGCGCACAACCGCATGATGCGCCGCCGTGTCAACGCCGCGCGCCAACCCGCTCACGATCGTGATGCCATGCGCCACGAGATCCGCTGCGATTTTTTCAGTCACCATTTTGCCGTATTGCGTTGGCGCGCGTGTGCCAACGACGGCAATGGCGTTTTGATCGGCGGCCTGCAAAGCGCCTTTTAGGTAAAGTAAAACCGGCGGATCATTGATCTTTTTGAGCAGGGCGGGATAATCGTCATCCCAAAACGTGATCAACTCGCAGCCGCGCTGCTGCGCAAGATCAAGCTGACGGCGGGCAAATTCACGCGCTTCAGACGTTTTGATCGCGTGCGCCAGCGTTCGGTCGATGCCGGGCGCCTCGCACAATGCCGCCAACGGCGCGGCGGCAACGGCATGCACGGATTTGAAATGACTCACCAATGCGCGCACACGCGCCGAGCCGATGCCCGGCACTTGCAAAAGCGCAACCAACGCTTCAAGTTCTGCTCGCTGCAAAGCCACCCCCGGTTAAAATCATAGCGTCTGATTCACAGCCTTCCACATCAAATCCAAAAGCTCGGGCAAACCTTCACCGGTAACCGCCGAAATCCGGCAGGCCGGATAGTTCAGACTCTGCAAAAAATCCGCGCCAATATCTTTGTCCTCGCTCAAATCCATTTTGGTGATGGCCACGAGGCGCGGTTTCGCAAGCAGCGTGGCATCATAACCCTGCAACTCGGCGAGCAAAGCCTCATAGGTTGCTTGCATGTTTTCGGAAACGGCTTCGATCAAAATCACCAGCACGGCGGTGCGCTCGATATGGCGCAAAAAATCAATGCCCAGGCCGCGGCCTTGATGCGCGCCTTCGATTAACCCGGGAATATCGGCCACCACAAAGCTCTGGGAATCGTGATAGCGCACGACGCCCAAATTCGGGGTGAGCGTGGTAAACGGATAATCCGCAATTTTGGGGCGCGCTGCGGAAATGCGCGAGAGCAGCGTCGATTTGCCCGCGTTCGGCATGCCAACCAACCCAACATCGGCAAGCAGTTTCAATTCGAGCATGAGCCACATGCTCTCACCCAACTCGCCCGGCTCCCATTCGCGCGGCGCTTGATGTGTGGAGGTGACGTAACGCGCGTTGCCCCAGCCGCCGCGCCCGCCGCGTGCAACGACGAATTGCTCGCCCACGATGACCATATCTACCAGAATCTCACTCGTTTCCGCATTGCGAACGACAGTGCCTGGCGGCACGCGAATAACTATCTCCTGGCCGTTGCGTCCGGTTTTGTTTGCGCCTTTGCCGTGCTCACCGCGTTCCGCGCGAAAGTGTTTGCGCATCTGAAAATCTAGCAGCGTACGCAAATTCTTATCGACTTCGAGTATGACATCGCCGCCGTGCCCGCCGTCGCCGCCGTCCGGCCCGCCCTTGGGAACATACTTCTCGCGCCGAAAACTCATGCAACCGCTGCCCCCGCGCCCGGCTTCGACATATATTTTTGCTGAATCGACAAACATAGTTGCTTGATAATGGTTGGTGGGTACTTATTCCTGGATGCTGGTAACTTATTGTTGATTACTTATTGTTGATTACTTATTGTTGATTACTTATTGTTGATTACTTATTGTTGATTACTTATTGTTGATTACTTGTCGCTGATTACTGGATGCTGGGTACTCTGAAAACGGATTACGAATCAACTAGTGTGCTGGTACCTGAAAAAGCTTATCCCACACTGTAGGTCATCCAGAAGGTACCTTGTGAAGTTGCAGGCGTTATGCCGAGTACTTCACAAGATTCGTCTGACATTTCGAGCGGGTGCTCTTACAAATTAAGGTAACAGTTCACGAGCCTACTTATCCTCCTGCCACACAATTCCTTGCCGTGCTGCTGGTTCTACTTTATAATCAATTCCGGCAACGAGGGCAAGCTGATTTTATTGCGGCCGGCGCGGCTGCGCACGTGGATGAAAAGCGGCAGCGAATCGCCGATTACAATTGTGTGTTCCGTCAAGCCCTTTGCAATCACGATCGGCGCAGGCATGTCCCGCAACGGCGCCGTCGCCAAACTGCGAGGTGAAACATAAAGCAAATAACCGTCAAAATCCGCTTGCCGGTTTTCAGCGCCGGCCTGCCAAAAGATCGTTGCGGTATTGCCCTCGCGCCGGCTTTGCACCTGCTGCGGCGGCGGCAGTTCCAACACATCACGCACATGCGTCACGGTCACGCAACCGGCGAGTAAAATCGCCAAACCGGCTGCTCGTTTCATTGCCACTCTTTTTTCCAGATCACATCGAAACCGGTGTCTGTTTCATCTTTGCCGCCGCGCGTAGCCTGCAAAAAAAACTCGCGCAGCACCTCCAGTTCGAGAGCCACACGCAACGCCTCGGCAGAATTGAACGAGCTGAAATCCTGGCTGACGCTGATGAAAAGATCGTTGGTAATATATTTTCCAACCAACACAGAGCCGGGGGTTAAATTCTCGCCAGCGCCGAATTCGATCACATCAAGATTCAAGCCTTCACCGAGTGTTTTGGAGAGCTGTTGCGAAACCAGCCCGGAAACCACGCCGCTGGCCGAGCCTGCGAGGCTAATGCCGCTGCCCTGCGCCGGCGCGTTGAAGAGAATATACGAGATCGCATCTTTTTGCTCGATCGTGGTATTCTCGCTGTCCAATGAAAACACCACCTGCGGATTGGAAAGGCTGCCGGTAATGTTGACGAACATCTCATGCTTTTCCTTGCCCTGGCGAAAAACATAAGACGCCAGCAAATCGATTTGAATCGCGGTGTCGAGATCACCTTGAAAAATCAGCTTGCCGCTGCGCACGGTGAATTTCTTGCCGTAAAGCTCATAGGTGCCGCGCGCGATATCAATGGCGCCGAAGAGCAGATACGTTTCGCCTTCCTGCACGAGATCCAATTCGCCGTTGAGTTCGAGATTGACTTCCGGGCCGCGAATCCAGGTGTTGCGCGGCATGCGAATCTTCAATTCGCCGCTGACATGCTGCAGCAAGCGCGCAAACGTGCTATCTTTCTCCTCCGCATTGGTGTTGAGGATTTGCTGCAATTCGGCTTCGTCGATTTCCAAAATCTTGCCGGTTTGCATGCTGCTGAGAGAATAAATCGCGCGTTTGACGGTGACGGCGCCGGCATAGCGCAACCCGTTGGCATCGCCGGTAATGCGCGTCGAATCGCTGTCGATGCGCAGCTCCAAATCTCTGGTTTTTGAAAGTGGAAAATTTTGCGCAAACACCGAACCCTCGAGCGTGCTCACCTTGCCCTCGTGATCCAAGGAAATTTTAACGTTCCCCTCCAGCTTGCCCTTATCGCTTTCAACTCTAAAACTCGACATGTCGAGGGCGTTCGACGCCAAACTCACGACGAAAAACAGATCATGATAAGCTGTGCCATATTCCGGCAAGGCAAACGTTGCATTATAAACACGAATAGGCCCGCCGGGACGCATGTTTGACAGCGTTCCTTCCAGTTTGACGTCGCAGGAGAGCGTGCCGCGGATATTCTTCACGCG
>SZPB01000254.1 GCA_030263535.1 Cytophagia bacterium CHB2 | reverse complement strand
TTTAAAACTTGCGCCATAGCCCCACCGCCCGCCCGCGGGCGGGCGGTGGGGCGAGCAGGAGCCATCAAAAATTTCAACTAAAAAAAGGATTGACTCATTCTGCGTGATGGTTATCTTAAGGGAAAGCGATTCTGGCAATTTCTCTATGAATCAAATCGCACAAGCCCTTGATAATGTTATCAAGAATTCTAGAATTACGTATTTATTTTCTAGCCGATTTGCGAGAAATACATTTTGTCTTTTCGGTGGGCGATTGAATAACGGGGAAGACACTTTTATCTATAACACACAACCACCCTCCGGTAGATATGCAATGGTTGGTGCCGGGAGCAATAACATCTCCGACGTAGACCTTTTTGTTATAAGGCAACAAGCTCGGGATTATACTTCAGGTACTGAAATTGCAAAAGATACGGCCATAGACAATCATCCGATTTGTACCTTTACCGTGAATCCAGGTTATTTTTATCTGCTAATGCACAAGAACTACGCTTCGTATGGTAACTCGGCTGGATTTGTCTTTTCAATCTTATTGGAACTATAAGACTGTTTATCCTGAATCGTATTTCAAGAGATACTGCAAAATGGGATTCGGAAGTCGGGGGCATGAGCGATAGCATGCCATGTTTTTCGAAAATACGATATAGCGATATCCGACATGGTTGTGAGGCGCCTATTATTCCAGAGTCATCTATTCCTCGGCAAAGCGCCACTCACACCCGCATTGAACGATTCCCCGCCAGCGCAAGTCTAATGCTCACAGAGAACGGCTGTTCTCAACCTCGTTGGAGACGTTGCATGCACGGTTAATGCGGAGGTCAAACGTGAGCGTGATAAAAAAGCTTTGCCGGTTAGCTTCGTGTCTGGCAGCGATGCTGGCCATCATCGTATGCGTCACACACGCGACGCCTGAGCCAGGCCCGGGCGCGAAACTCCTCCCTGCCGCTGCCAACTTTGCATCATTGACTCCAGACTCCACCCATCTCGATTTCAGCAAAGATATTTTGCCATTGGTTTCAAAATGCCAGCCCTGCCATTTCGCCGGCGGCAAAATGTATGCACAGCTTCCCTTCGACAAGCCGCAAACGATTCGCAAGCTCGGTGCACAGCTTTTTACTCGCCTCAAAGATAAAAAAGAGCAGGCGCTCATCCGCCGCTTTCTGGCGCAAACCGATTCAACCAGCCAAACGACATTACAGGAGACCAGGCATGCCGCTCAAAACTAAAATCATGCTCGCAAGTTTTGCAATCGCGAGCCAATTCATCGTGTTCAGCGCAGCCTCATTCGCACAAAATTGGCCGCAATGGCGCGGGCCGCATCGTGATGGCCATCTCGAAGAGTTCTCCGCGCCGGCGCGCTGGCCGGATAGTCTCAAAAAAGTTTGGAGCATTGCAGCCGGCGCGGGCTTGTCGTCGCCGGTGGTGGCCCAGGACAACGTTTATTTGCTGACGCGCGACGGCGAGGACGAGGTTGTTTCCTGTTACCAAATTTCCAGCGGCGAACGTGTTTGGCAACAGCGTTATCGCACGCCCTTCATTCCAAATCCGCAAGCGGTGATTACGCGCTTCTTTCCCGTTTCACAAGGCAAAGGGCCGTTTGCCACGCCGCTGGTACACAACAATCGTCTCTACACCCTCGGCATCGATCGCGTATTGTCTTGTTTTGACGTCAAAACCGGCGACTTGCTGTGGCGGCACCATGATTTGAAACAAACGATTCCGGAGAAAATAGTTTATGCGTGCGCGCCCTGCGGCTGCGCGGAGGATGCGAAAAGATTCGATGCGCCTGGCAACTGTCCTGCCTGCGGCATGTCACTCGGCCCGCTGGGCATGGAAACCTCGGAGCAAGTCGGAATTGGCAATTATTACGGCGCCGCCGCCTCGCCGCTGGTTGCGGATAATTTCTTGATCGCGAATATTGGCAATCCTGAGGCCGGTTATCTCATTGCGTTCGATCTCGCCTCCGGCAAGGAAAGCTGGCGCTGGCAGGGGCCTTCGCCGTCATCCTCTTCTCCTGTTCTTGCGGAGTTGCATGGCGTAAAACAAATCATCGTGCTCACCCGCACCAATCTTGCCGGCGTTGCTTTGGAAAACGGGCAGGAATTGTGGTGTTATGAGATTGAATCGAATGCGCAAATTGTAACGCCCATTGTCCTGGAGGATCTTGTCATCTTCTCGGCTTATCGCAGCCCGACAACGGCCGTGCGCATCTCAAAAACAGGCAGCGCGTGGTCGGCGCAGCTTGCGTGGAGCAACAACGAAGTCACGCTGTACACCAGCACGCCGGTGTTGGTGGGCGACAAGCTTTATGGCCTTTCGTACGCCAATCGCGGGCAGTTTTTTGCGATGGAGGCGCGTACCGGAAAAGTGTTGTGGACGAGTGAAGGGCGGCAGGCCGGCGGCGCCGCTATCCTGCATGCGGGAAAACGGATGTTTGCATTGACGAACGAGGCTGCGCTTATTGTCCTGGCGACACAGGAGGACGCATACAAACCCCTGGCGCGGTATCAAGTTTCAGATAACCCCACCTGGGCGCATCCATTGCTGTGGGAGAAAAATATCCTGGTGAAAGATGAAACAAATTTGACATTATGGCGTTTGGAGTGACCTGTTCGACGCATCGGTGGGTTGTTTGAACCGAAAAATGGAGCGCCGCCATGTCAACTGACATCATCATCGTGGAACAAATTCCGAATGCCAGAGATTATCGCCGTTTGCGCCGCGCCGTGGGTTGGGATGATTTGGAGGAACAGGTGGTGCAGCGCGGCTTGCAGCAATCGCTTTATGCGGTATGCGCTATGCGCGAGAGCGAAATCGTTGGTTGCGGTCGCGTGGTTGGTGATGGCGCGATTTATTTTTATATTCAGGACATCATTGTGTTGCCAGAGCTTCAAGCACAAGGCATTGGGCGACAAATCATGGCGCGCGTCATGGATTTCATCGCCGCGTATGCTTCGCACAACAGCTTCATCGCTCTGATGGCCGCCCAGGGCGTGGAAAAATTTTATGAGAAATACGGCTTCCGCCGGCGGCCCGACGACCGGCCGGGAATGTTCTTGATCTGGAAAGAAAAAGAATAGCAACCGTTCAGCCGATTGCAAAAAGGCGAGTAATCGTTTTGCTTTGTTGCAGAGCCCGAAACAACGTTGCCGTGAGTTTGAGGAAATTGCTTCATGCATTGCAAATTTTTATCCTGCATACCTCTTTGGCTGGCAACAATCCTCCTCTGCGTTAGCGCGCCAACATTATCCCAAACAAACGGCACGTGGTTCACACGCGCGCCGTTGCCGACGCCGCGCCAGGAGATTCCGCACGCGGTTTTGCAAGGCAAGATTTATGTGCCCGGCGGCCTGCGCAGCGGCGGTGTGGCAACCAATACTATCGAAGTCTTCGAACCGGTTACCAATCAATGGTCGACGGCTCCATCGCTGCCTTTGATGATGCATCATTTGCATTTTGCTGCGGCCAACGGCAGACTGTATGTCTTGGGCGGGTACTCGGGCAATTCCTTCGCGGCAACAGCGCGCGTGTTTGAATTCAATTTTGCGGCGAACAGTTGGTCGGAAAAAATGGCAATGCCTGCTGCGCGCGGCGCCGGCGTGGCCGTTGCCTACGGTGAAAAGATTTATGTCATCGGCGGCGTTAGCAGCTCGGGGGCTGTGGTGAGCACCAATCAGGTTTATGATCCTCGCGCCAATAATTGGCACACACTCGCCGCAATGCCGACGCCGCGTGAGCATCTCGCCGCAGTAGTGATCGATTCGTTGATTTACGTCATCGGCGGCCGGGATTTTTCCGCGATTGGCAACACCGCGCGTCTCGAGGCTTATTCGCCGGCAACCAATCGCTGGTACACGCTCGCCAGCATGCCGACAGCGCGCGGCGGCTTGGCGGCCGCGGCGTTGCATGGTAAGCTCTATGTTTTCGGCGGCGAAATTCCCGGTGTTTTTGATGAGGTGGAAGAATATGATCCCCGATCAAACACCTGGCAATCGTTGCCTCCGATGCCGGCGCCGCGGCACGGCGTGGGCGCGGTCACCGTGGGCGACACGATTTTCATTATCGGCGGCGCGTTGCAGGAAGGCCTGGGCGTGAGCAGCATCACTTCGGGATTTACTATTTCTGCACCCAGCGAGGTTGCGGAGACAGAGCGGGAACTTCCCCGCACGTATACTTTGCTGCAAAACTATCCCAATCCATTTAACGCAAGCACGCTCATCCGTTTTGGCGTACCGCAGCCGAGTCATGTTACTTTGAAAATCTTTAATGCGATTGGACAAGAAAAAGCGACGCTCGTCGACGGCCAAGTTGCCGCAGGCTGGCATGCCGTATCCTGGCATGCGGCAGAAGCGCCCAGCGGCGTCTATTTCTGCCGTTTCCAATCCGGTGAGGTAACGCAAACCATGAAGCTCATTTTATTGCGATAAAACGCCATGCTTTTCACACTAACTCACGCGCAAGCAATTCTCTCGCGCACGCCTGCAACATTAAAAACGCTGTTGCACGACTTACCGGAGCCCTGGCTCAACGGCAACGAAGGCGGCGACACCTGGAGCCCGTTCGATGTCCTCGGCCACTTGATTCATGGTGAAAAAACCGACTGGATACCGCGCGTCAAAATCATACTTGAACAGGGCGAAAGCCGGCCTTTCGATCCGTTCGATCGTTTTGCCCAATTCGAAGCTAGCAAAGGCAAAACTCTGGCCGAGTTGCTCGAGGCGTTTGCATCATTGCGCCAGCAGAATCTGGCGACCCTCGCGCATCTGCAACTCACCGAAGAGCAGCTTGCTCTAACCGGCACACATCCCGCTTTCGGCAGAGTGACTCTGGCGCAGCTTTTGGCAACATGGGTGGTACACGATCTCGATCATATTGGCCAGATCGCGCGCGTGCTGGCAAAACAATACACAACCGAAGTAGGGCCGTGGATCGAATACCTGTCAATCTTGCGAGACCGGCGCTAGCTGGGGCACTGTAATCTTTGACTGCCATCATTGTCATCCAGGGACCATGTGGAGTATTAAGCACAATACCAAGCATTTCACTATATTCCCAAAGAACAAGAGATGGGGGTTACACAAATCATGGTAACGGTGTACCAGTGAGAAGAAACAGGAAAACCACTGCGGACAAAATCCTTTATGCTTCCCACAAACAAATCCGTTGGCCGCCTTCATCGGTTGGGGATATTTTCTGTCGAAACAAAAATGTGCCTATCTCATCAGTGAATCTTTCACTATCTAATTCAGAATTCAAACAAGAATCTCGAGTTTCAATATTCATTCGGAGCCTGCCGCTTGTACATTCCCCAACGCTTTCTTGAAGCCGATCAAGAAAAAATTGAACGATTCATTCAACAAAACAGTTTTGCCACGCTCGTCAGCCATGAGGGCGCAGATCTGATCGCCACCCATCTGCCCTTGGAGTTGGAACGCGAGGAGGATGCGGCATATCTGCGGGGCCATCTCGCACGCCCCAACCAGCAATGGCGCACATTTAACCCCAGCCAAAATGTATTAGCGATCTTTACCGGGCCGCATGCTTATGTTTCCGCGCGTTGGTATAACCATCTCAATGTGCCGACATGGAATTATATCGCCGTGTATGTGTATGGCAAACCGCGCTTGATCACCGCACACGATGAGCTTTACGCCATGCTCAAACGCCTGGTCGACAAATATGAGGCGGCGCCGCCGGAGTCGCGCTATCGCCTGGAAAACTTGCCTCCGGATTTTGTGAAAAAGGAAATGCGCGGCATCGTTGGGATTGAAATCAAAATCGAGCGTCTCGAAGCCAAAGCCAAGCTCAGCCAAAACCGTAATGCGCAGGATTATGATAATATCATTGCAGAGCTGGAAAAAAGTCCGGGCGAGAATGCCCGTTCCCTCGCGGCGGAGATGCGCGGCAAACGCCAGAAGTTATTCGGAGAGCAGACATGACCGAGGGCAAATCGAATCATCTCATCGCTTCTTCGCGCAATTATTTTGGCGGTTGCGCGCTCACGCGCATGACGGAACACCGTGAAGATCGCGTGTGGCTGGCAGAACGGCTTGGCGATCCCACGACGCGCATCATTGTGTTGCAGGACGCCCAACATCTCTTCGATTCAAACAATCAGCCGGTTTTTCTCTCACCGCTAGATTTTTCCAGTCCGCCGCTGGATTTGCATGAAACAATTTTTCTCAGTGAAGAAGAGGGGGTTGCGTACTTCGCGCTCGACCTCAGTACACGAAGTAATGATGGAGCCAATGCGCTGCACCGTTTAGGAGAATTCAAAGATGTAAAGCTGCTCGCGCCGTTTCTTCCGGCGCAAGACGCGGCATTGCTGGCCTATGCCCGGGCGCTGGTGCATTGGCATCAAACGCATCGCTTCTGCGGCGCTTGCGGCGCGCCGGCAGAGCCGCGTTCCGGCGGACACATGCGGCAATGTCTGAGCGCAACCTGCGGCCGCCAGCATTTTCCGCGCACGGATCCGGCGATCATTGTGCTGGTCACTCGCGGCGAATACGCATTGCTGGCGCGCAGTCCACATTTTCGCCCCAAAGTGCTTTCCACACTGGCAGGCTTTGTCGAGCCGGGTGAAACGCTCGAAGCTGCGGTGAAGCGTGAAGTTTTCGAAGAAACCGGCGTTCATGTTTATCACGTGGAATATCATTCCTCGCAGCCCTGGCCTTTTCCCTCCTCACTTATGATCGGGTTCTATGCTAAAACAGATACAACGGAATTGCATGTGAACGCTCAGGAGATTGAAGAAGCGCGTTGGTTGACGCGGGCTGAGTTGCGGGCAGCCGTGGCTTCCGGCGAGCTGTTGCTTCCTTCATTGGCATCGATTTCTTACCGTCTTATCCGCGAATGGCTGGAGGCGGAATCAGAGTAATGACGAAATGAATCTTGCCGATATGGAGGCGTCGATTTTCTGCAGTCAGCGCTTGTTTCACAATATCGAAAACCGAGGCAAAACAACTTACAAATAATTTAGGAAAAAGAACCCATGCCAACACCATGGTCGCCGGAACAAAACAAAGCTGTCATTATCAAATTGCTGGAGGAAGTTGATCGCGGCAACCTGGAGATCTTTCACGAGTATTACGCCGCCGACTATGTCGATCACACACCCTCGCCGCTGCGCGAGCTTGCCCCGGGACTGGAGGGCATCAAACAGGCTTTTCGCTTGCTCTATTCCGCTTTCCCCGATACCGTGCATGTCATCGATGATTTGATTGCCGAGGGCGACAAAGTTGTTGTGCGGCTTCATGCTACAGCAACACATACAGGCCAAATCTTTGATACGCCGCCCACCGGCAAGAAAGTGACCTTGTCTTCCATTGTGATCTATCGTCTAGCCCAGGGCAAAATCGTGGAGCGTTGGGTCGCGCAACAAGGTCCGGGAGTTCTGCAACAAATCGGGGTAACGATTCCATCAAAATAGCGATTGTATTTTTAGGGACAGTATTCATGCAGCGATATCTTTGGCACGCTTTATTATTCACGTTCACATTTCTGCCGCAAATAGCCAAGGGGCAAAGCGCGGCACAACCTCAACAACTTGTGGTGCAAGCCTGGCAGGTTGTGCAGCAACAGTATTATGATTCGACGTTCAACAACGTCGATTGGTCACGCGTGCGGCAAGAATTTTTGGCGCGCGGCTATCGCACAAGAGCAGAGGCTTACACCGCCATTTCAAACATGCTTCTGCGGCTGAACAATCCCGCGACGCGCTTGCTTACTCAAAAAGAATTCACGGCAATGCTGGCAGAGATTTCCGGCACCGCGACCGAAGGCACGGGATTGCTCGAATTATTGTGTCTAGATATTCACGAGCAAACGCGCAAGCTCACGGTGGTGACGCCTCTACCCAACTCTCCGGCAGCGTTTGCCGGTTTGCAACCAGGTGATGAAATTCTCAAGATCAACGGCGTTGCGACCGAGGGACTGAACCTAGCGGCGGCCATGAAGCTTTTGCGCGGGCCGCGTGCGACCAAGGTGAACTTGACGATTCAGCGCGCTACACGATCATATGAACAGGAAGTGTCGCGTGAGTTCTTAACGTCATCCAAGGCCGTGCAGGCAAGCTTGCGCGAGGAGAAAGCCGGCAAAATCGGATATATCGCTTTGGCGCAATTCACGCCAACTGCCGGCGCCGAGATGCGCGAGGCCATCAACCGCTTGACGCAAGCAGGCGCCGCAGCATTTGTGCTCGACTTGCGCTACAATCCCGGTGGCTTTTTGCCGGCATGTCAAGACATTGCTGGAATGTTTTTGGGTGAAGCAAAAATTGCCAATCTCATCAGTCGCAGCAATGATTTTTCCGAACTGCAAGCGCAGGGCGAGCGCTTAACGGACAAGCCGCTTGCCGTATTGGTGAATGCAGGCACAGCCAGCGCTGCCGAAGTATTAGCCGGCGCCTTGCAAGAAAGCCGGCGCGCGCACATCGTCGGCACACGAACCTTTGGCAAAGGCCTGGTTCATAACGCGCAACAACTGGCGGACAGCTCAGGGCTCATGATCACCATCGCACGCGCGCAAACCGTCAAAGGCCGGGATATTCTGACGGAAGGCATCATGCCCGACGAAATCGTTGCCGCGCCGGAAGAGTTGTTGAAGCAACCCTGGCCGCCCGCGGCAGCACCGGCCGGCGATCGGCCTTATCATCGCGCCGTCGAAAAACTGCTGCAAAAAAAGAAACTGTTCATTGCGATTTTCTCGCTTGGCCCCGCCTGGCAGAAGGACAAACCCGCGCACGAGCAGGCGCATTTCAAAGAGCATAGCGCCAACCTGCAACGGCTGCGGGCTGAGAAAAAAATCCTGCTGGGCGCACGATATGCCGACAAGGGCATGATCATTCTGTCCGCGGCAGATGAGCCGGAAGCGCGCGCGTGGCTGGAGAGTGATCTCATGGTTGTCAACAGCGTTTTCACGCTCGCGTTGCATCCTTTCCAGCCTTTTTACTACGGCAGCATCGAAAAAGAATAATGTTGAACGGAAATGCTGCCTCCCTCGTCATTTCATCAACAAGGAGAGCGCATGGCCGCATATGTTGCCGTTGAAATCACCGTGAAAGACGCGGAAACTTACGAGCGCTACAAGCAGCTCGCGCCGCCCTCAATTGCGGCTTATGGCGGCCGTTATCTCGTGCGCGGCGGCAAAACCGAAACGCTCGAAGGCTCATGGCTTCCTTCGCGCTTTGTGATTCTCGAGTTTCCCAACGCACAACAAGCGCGCGCCTGGTGGGAATCTCCCGAGTATGCGCCTGCCAAAGCGCTGCGGCAGGAATGCGCCGGAACGGAGATGATCCTCGTTGAAGGCGTTTAGCAGTTGACAGAAAAATGTATGGCAGGAAAATTTTTGGCTTTTGTAGCCTTTCGTTATTTTTTATGGAGAAACTGATGCGAATGACAAAGCATGCCTTCGTGAAAATCCCCTTTGTTGTTTTGTGCATGTTGCTCGTTTTCATACACACAAC
>SZPB01000253.1 GCA_030263535.1 Cytophagia bacterium CHB2 | reverse complement strand
AAGCATCGCTTTAGGCATTGCCCTGCCGCTGGTGTTGTGGCTGATCAGCAAATTCATGCCGTACAAGCTGCCGGCGGAGGCTCACCCGCTTACGCTGGAACTGCTGCGCGAGAAGTATGCGCGCTGGGATTGGGTGGCGATGATTCTGATTTTTATCTTCGTCCCGCTGCTGGGCTACGTTTGCTATGAGGTTTTAAGCGCCCTGGCCGCGCAGCAGGTGAAGCCATTCGAAGGCGCGCCGTTTGTGCTGAAGCCGTTTTGGCTGGTGTGGGTCATACCCGCCGGATTTCTCGGGCTGATGGCCGCCAATATCCCGGTTTCGTGGATTTTACAACGCTTGTTGAAACAGGAGTTTGCCGAGTATCTGCTTTACCAGAATCTCAATTATGGTTTCGACAGCCAGCGGCTTGGGAAAAAATTGTTCACCATAATCGGTGCGCTCTGCGCGGCTTATCTTGCCTTTGCGTTGGATTTCTACATCATTTTTGGCCATTCCGAAATCATCATCAATGATCTGCCGTCGTTTTCGGAAACGCGCCATAGCTATGCCGATATTCAGGAGATCCAGGTCAAGCGCTTCCCTGCGTATCGGAATCCGAATCGCATCGAAACCGTCTTTACCATCGATTTCGAGGACGGTCGGCGGTGGAACAGCGCGTGGAGTCCCATCGATGCCAGTGATGCGCGTTTGCTTGAAATCATCGCGTTTGTCTCTGAAAAGCGAGCGGCTGGTCAATGAGGTGCGGGATAATACTCTGACCGCGGCTGGGAAAACGCCAGAGCCGAGGCTGAGGGCAAGGCGCTTAAAATTTTGTGTCTTGCTCCTTGCTCTCCGCCTCAAGCACTTTCTTCATTCGTACCGCAGCGCTTCAACTGGATTCGCCAGCGCCGCTTTGATGGCTTGCGTGCTCACAGTTAATAAAGCAATCAGCAAAGCTATTCCGCCTGCAAGCGTGAACACCCACCAGCCGATTTCAATACGATAAGCAAAGTCCCGTAGCCAGCGATTCATCGCATACCAGGCAATCGGCCAAGCGATGAAGTTGGCGAACAACACGAGCTTGACAAAATCTTTTGACAGCAACGCGGCGACGCTGGTGATTGTCGCGCCGAGCACTTTGCGAATGCCGATTTCTTTGGTGCGCCGTTCGGCGGCAAACGATGACAGTCCGAACAAACCGAGGCATGCGAGAATCACGGCAATGATGGTGAAATAATTGATCACCTGGGACAGCTTTTGCTCGCCGCCGTAAAGCTGTTCCAGCTTGCGGTCGAGAAAAGAATATTCCAGCGGCCAATCCGGCGAGAACGTTTTCCACGTGCTTTCAAGCGTGGCCAGGCGCTCGGCGAAATTGCCCGGGCCGATTTTAACGGCGTAATAATCAGGCCAGCCCGCATACGTCAAAACCAGGGGCTTGATCTCGTGGTGCAACGACTCGAAATGATAATCCTGAATCACGCCGACGATATAGCCCGATTTGCCGATTTCATTTTTGCCTGGCGCAAAGAGCTGCATCTTCTTGCCGACGGCGTCGTCTTTCCAGCCCAGCGAGGCCGCGGCTTTTTCATTCAGCAGAAAAGCCTCGGCTTGATCCGACGGTGAAGTTCGCGCCATGCCTCTCCCCTGCTTGATTTTAATGCCGGCGGTTTCGAGAAAATCATAATCGATGAGCAGCAGCGGCAGCATCGCCGGCTTGTCGATGGAGCCGCCTTCCGGAACGAAGCGATAGCCGAATGCGCCCTGGCCGGGAATATTCGAAGTGCCGGCCACGTTGAGAATGCCGGGGTCTTTCAGGAGCTCGTTGCGGAATGTTTCAAATTTCGCATTCACCGCCGGCCGCGCTTTGACGAACAAAACTTGTTCTTTATTGAAGCCCAATTCTTTTTCTTGCAGGAATCGCAATTGGCGATGCACCACGCCGAGGCCGATGATCAGCACGATCGATATGGCGAATTGCGCCACCACCAGCACTTTGCGAAATGTTTCGTTACCCCCACTCACGGCGACTGTTCTTTTGAAAATGCTCACGGGATTGAAGCGCGACAAGAAAAACGCCGGATACAAACCGGACAACACTCCCACCAGCAGCGCCAAGCTCAAGATGAGAAGAAGCCCGGTCCAATTTCCCAGAAGACTGAATTCCAATAGCCGTTCGGTGAGTCGGTTGAACGCGGGCATAAGCAACTCGACGATGACGACGGCGAGCAGCACGGCCGCCAATCCGGCGATGATGCTCTCGCCCAACATTTGGCCGACGAGTTGCGATTTTTCCGCGCCCACGACTTTGCGCACGCCGACTTCTTTGGCGCGCGTACCGGATTGCGCGGTGGAAAGGTTGACGAAGTTGATGCAAGCAATCACGAGAATCAGCAGCGCGATGGCCGAAAAGATGTAGACATACAAAACGTGGCCATTGGGCTGGATTTCGTTGTCGAGGCGCGAGTGTAAATGAATGCTCGTCAACGGCTGTAGCGAAAGCGTGAGGCCGCCTTTGATGCGGTCGGGAAAATATTTCGTGACGAATGCCGGAAACTTTTCTTTCAGGCTTTGTGCGGCGCGCGCTTCGGGCAATAAAAGATAAGTCCATGCGCCGGTCCAAAACCATTGGTTGTGGCGCCCGCTCGGGCCAGCCTGGCTTTCCCACAGGTTCAACTGAAATTGCAGCGGCGCGAGGAAGTCGAACTTGAAATGCGCGTTGTTGGGAACGTTTTTCATCACGCCAGTGATTTTCAGATCGAATTGTCTTTGATAACGCAGTGTTTGGCCGAGCGGATCAGCCTCGCCGAAATATTTGCGCGCCATATCTTCCGAGAGCACCACGCTGTTCGGCTCGCTAAATGCGGTTTTCTCATCGCCTTTGATTAAGGGAAAATCGAACATTTCGAAGACGGCGGGATCGGTGAAGAAAAATCTTTCTTCAATGAATTTGCGGTCGTCGATTTCGAGCAATGGGAAGTCGTCATTGCGATAGAAACGCATCGCCTTTTCGACTTCTGGAAAATCGCGGGCAAATGCTACGGCCGCGGGAAATGGAATGGAAGGCTCTTTATACAAAACGCCGTTCAAATCCAAATCGAGCTGGACGCGGAAGATCCGTTCGGCATTTTGATGAAATTTGTCGTAACTCAACTCATGCAAAACATAAAGCGTGATCAAAATGCAGCACGCCATGCCTGCTGCCAAACCGACGATGTTGATGGAGGAATACACGGCGTTTTTCTTCAAATGGCGCAGCGCGATTTTGAGGTAGTTTTTGAACATGGCTTCTCCATTTCAGATTTTGGATTGCGGATTTGGGATGCCTGACTGGTTTTTTATTCCATAATCCGAAATCCCCAATCCGCAATCGATTCACTCATAACGCAGTGCCTCAACCGGATTCGCCAGCGCGGTTTTGAGGGCTTGCATGCTTACCGTGAACAGCGCGATAGCGAACGCGATGCCGCCGGCCAATGCGAACATCCACCAACTGATGTCGATGCGATAGGCGAAATCTTGCAGCCATTTGTCCATGGCGAAATAAGCCAGCGGCGTGGCAATGACGAAAGCGACGAGTACGAGCTTGACGAAGTCTTTCGAGAGCAAGCCGATGATGCCGGCAATCGAAGCGCCGAGCACTTTGCGAATCCCAATCTCTTTTGTGCGATTCACCGCCGCGAGTGCCGCCAGACCGAACAATCCCAGGCAACCCAGAAAGATCGCAATGCCGCCTGCCCAGCCGATAATCGCGCCCCAGCGCGCCTCGGACTTGTAAAAAGCATCGAGATCGTCATCGAGGAAACTATGGGTGAAAGGCAAATTGGGAACGACATTGCGCCAGGCAGATTGCATCGCCTGCAGCGCCGCTGCCGGGTCGCCGGGCCGGATGCGGACAAAGAACTTCAGCGGCGTGTAGTCGGCAAAGGCATGAAACATCTGCGGCCGCACTTCTTCGTGAAAGGATCGAAAATGAAAGTCCTTCACTACGCCGATAACAGTTGGTAGACGCTCGGCATCTTCAGAATAGCCGGACAATCGCTTGCCGATTGCCTCCTCTTTTGTCCAGCCAAAAGCTTTAAGAAATGTTTCATTGACGATGATCGAGGTGTGGCTGTCCGCCGCAATGGCCGGATTGAGATTGCGCCCCGCAAGCAATTGCAGATCCATCACGGCAAGATAGTTCTCATCGATAAAATACTCATAGGCTTCATAGTGCTTGCCGTTGTCATCCCAGCCCGAACGACTCCAGCCTTTGCCCGCGCCAAGCCCCAACTCCGATGCGGCTACACCGGCGATTTCCGGCCGCGAGATGATTTCCTGGCGGAATAATGGATAAATGCGTTTGGCATCGACACCATCGGCATCAACGACCACGACATTCTCCTTGTTAAAGCCCGGCGACTTTGATCTCATGAAACGCAGTTGCTGTAGAATCGTGAGCGTGGATACAATCAAGCCGACCGAGAGCACAAACTGCAGCGTGACCAGGGATTTGGTGAGGAGATTCGAGCCGCCAAGCCGGACTTTGCTTTTTAATACCTCCACGGGCAGGAAACCGGACAATGCCAGCGCAGGATAGCTTCCTGCCAAAAGTCCGGTCAATAAAGTCATCCCGCAAAAAAGCCACCCGATTTCCGGGTAAAGCGTCTGGGACAATTGCAGCGATTTGCCGGAGAGATTGTTGAAGAAAGGCAGAAGCATTTGCGCCAACGCCAGTCCGATCATCGCGGAAATGATGCTCAAGAGCAATGACTCAACCAGGAATTGGCACACCAACTGCCTGCGCTGGCTGCCGACGACTTTGCGAATGCCGACTTCACGCGCGCGCCCCGCCGAGCGCCCGATGGCCAGCGTCGTGAAATTGATGCAGGCGATGAGCAGCACCCCGGCGGCAATCGCCAGCAGAATCCAAACGGTTTTGGGATCGATGGCCGCAGTGGGGCCGCCCCAGATGCGCGTGTCGGTGTGCATGGCACGTAGCGGTTGCAGGCCATAGGTTATCGGCGCGCCCTCGCCGGTCCAGAATCCTTGTTTGCGCAAATCTGCCTCTTCGTTGGGATAATATTTTTGGCGGAAAGCAAGCAGGCGTTGCGCCTCGTTCGCCAGTGTGCTGCCTGGGCGAAGCAAAACGAAGGTGCTTAGCGACGAGCGAAACCAATTGTCCTGCGAGCGCTTTCCCCAGGCAGTATTGTTCAAGAATTCAAAATTGGCCAGCGCTTCGAATTGAATGGAAGAATTTGCCGGAAGGTCTTCGGCAATTGCAGTGATGGTGAATGCCTCAAATTCTTTTTCCAGTTTGATTTCCACAGTTTTGCCGATGGGATCATCTTCTCCAAAAAGTCTCTGCGCGTTTTTTTCCGTCAGCACGATGCTGCGCAGCTCACGCAGGGCCGTCGTCGGGTCGCCGCGCTGCAAGCGAAAGGAAAACACTTCGAAGACCTGCGGATCGGCAAAGGTGACACCGATGCGGCTGACGCTGTTGTTTGCGCGAATAAAATCTTTGCCCCACGCCTCGCGAAAACGCACAAAATTTTCGACGTCGGCAAAATCGTGCTTCATCGCCGGACCAAGAGGCATGGGCATATACGGATCGCCCTCGGCATCGTCGCCTCTCATGGCCTCAGTCCAGCGATAAACCCGGAAAATGCGATCGGACTTTTCATGCAAACGATCAAAGCTGAATTCATTCACCGCGTAGAGCATGAACAGCGTGAAGCACGCCAAACCGGCCGACAAGCCGAAGACGTTGATAAACGTCAGCACTTTTTGCCGCGCCAGATTGCGCAGGGCGATCTTGAGATAGTTCTTGAGCACAGGTCTCTCCATTGCGGATTGCGGATTGCGGAGGCATAACTACCCGGAGAATCGCAATCTGAAATCCTCAATTCGCAATCGTTCTAATCCGGCTTTGGCCGGCTGTTCCACATATCCAAATGCATTTTCCAGGCGCCGTCGCTGCCGCGCTTCCACACGATCAGATATTTGCCGTAATTCGGGCCCCAGGCTTGACCGTTGTTGTCTCCGCTGATTTCGAAATAACCGTAGTCATAAGCGAAGTCACCGGTAATTTTGATTTCACTCGCCGTGATTTTGTGATGCGTGATGGTTCGGCCCGGCGCCAGCGTCCAATATTTCTTGATGGCCTCCTTGCCGCGAATGAGATCGCTGTTGCCAGGGAAGATGACGGCGTCGTCGGTATAGAGCGAAACCATTTTTTCAGCATCGCCCTTCATATAAGCCGCCGAAAATTGTGTGGAAATCTGCACAAGTGCATCGATGGCTTTTTGCTCATCGGCGGACTGCTGTGACAGAACCGCTTCAAAGCTTGGGCAAACGCAAAGCCAGAAAGCGGCCATCAGGCCGCAGGTCAAAATAGACTTTTTGTTCATTGCTACTCCGTTTGAAAAACTCGTTGTTGCTCGAATAATTTTTCCAGGAACCTCTCATCCTCGGAATCTTGTGAAAATTTTCCCGTGTAACCGCTCGCTTTGGCCAGTGCCGCAACTCGGCCTTGATTGTTCAGGAGAACATTGGGAATCATCGTCGCAATCGAATCTTGATAAGCCTCCGCCGGCGAGATGATCTTCCAGCCTTTGGCGCGGAGAAACTCGATCAAGCTGTCGACGAACAAGGCGGCGAGATCATTCTCATGCAGCAGCAAAACGTGCTTGGGCGAGCGGCCGAGTGCCGCCAGCGCCATTTGATCATAAAAGCTGAGGCTTTGCCAAAGATGCTCGAGGTAAAGCTGCTCAAGTTTTTCATAATCAACTTTCTTTTTCTCGCGCAGCGCGGCTTGAAAGAGACGGTCGAAATACCAATCATAATTGTCAACTGTGGCATAGCCGTTGAAATAACCGCGCTCATTCAGCGCCTTGCGAATGGCGTCGCGATCCGCGATGGTCCGGCCTTCGTCGAGAAAGGGAAAGCGAAACCAGGGTTTGAACCCCGGCAGCTCGCGCAAGATCGCGTCGGCCTTAAAAACATCCTGAATATATCCGGCCGCGCCGAGCTGCTGAATGCGCGTGTGTGAGTGTGAATGATTTGCGATGATGTGCCCGGCCTCGGCGTATCTGCGCAGTCGCGCCCTTCCTGTCGAATCCGCGCGGGTTGAGACGCAATAAAAAGCTACTTGCGGTACGTTTTGATTTTTGAGTTTGGTGATGAGCGTTTCCGTTCTGGCAGCGCCCGTGAAGTAAAACCCATCCGCAATCGGCGCGTCATCAAAAGTCAGCGCGATTTCCTGCGCGGCGAGCATTCGGGCGGGAAACAAACACATCAGAAAAATTCGGCAATTTCTTGTCATAAAAATCTCCGCCTGCTGTTGAAACATCAGGCTAAAAGTCGAAAACCACCTAAAGATGGTCAAATCCGGATTCGCCGGCTTGCCTCTTAACCTGATAATTCATCATCAGGCATCATGGTGATTTCTTTTGCGGCTTCAACTCCCACAGCACGTTGACGATCTTCCATTCGCCGTTCCATTTGGCCAGATGCATGTAGTCGATCCAACCAGACATGATGGCCTTGGCGCTGGCGGTGTTCTCATAAATGTCGAGGATGAAAACGTCTTTTTGCTGCTCGCCGATCGGGGTATTCTTGCCGCCGCCGCGTTTCACGCCTTGCACAAGCGTCATCGCACTCATTTGATCGAGCCGGCTTCTGCCGTTTTGATCCGCACGCACGATGCGTTTCGCCAGCTCGGGATGCACCGCGGCCTCCATGCGTTCGGGGTTGCCTTCATACCAGCCTTCGACGTAATCCAACGCTGCTTTTTTGATCGCAGCGGAATCTGCTGCGGTTTGGGCGTGAAGAGAAAAAGCAGACATGATGATGGTGAGAAAAATTGTTTTGACTAGAATCTTCATGGTTGATTCCTCTTGTTTTGCGATGATCGCGGACTGGAAAGTCCGCGATCCCTTAATTATTCATATCGTAACGTTTCCACCGGATTTGCCAGCGCGGCTTTAAGGGCGTGCGTGCTTACGGTGGCCAGCGCAATCACCAGCGCGATCCCGCCGGCAAACAGAAACACCCACCAGTCGATAGCGATGCGATAAACGAAATTTTGCAGCCAGTTTTGCATGATGAAATAAGCCACGGGCGCAGCGATGAGAAAAGCGAGCAACACCAGCCGCACAAAATTTTTGGCGAGCAGCGTGATCAAATTCAGCAACGACGCGCCCAGCACTTTGCGAATGCCGATCTCTTTCGTGCGCTGCTCCGTCGTGATCGCGGCGAGGCCGAACAAACCCAGGCACGCGGTGAAAATCGCCAGGCCGGCAATGACGCCCACGATTTGGCTCACTTGCCTGTCCGCGAGATAAAGCGTTTCAAAATGCTCGTCGAGAAAAATGTATTGAAACGGCCGATCAGGCACATGTTCATTCCAAACCTTTTCGAGATGGCCGAGCGCCGTTGCATAATTCTGCGGACTGATCTTGACCGACATTTCATCATAACCCCAATCCTGGCTGCTGATATAAAGTGGCTGAATCTTGTGGTGCAGGGAATTGAAGTTGAAATCTTTGACGACGCCGATTACCGTGCCCAGCGTGTCTTCCCAGCTCACGCCGAACTGTTTGCCAATCGGATCGTCCCACCCAAGATCTTTCACCAAAGCTTCGTTGACGATATAAGCGAAACGTTTGTCCGTGGGAATTTCATCTGAAAACGCGCGGCCCGCGACGATTTTCAAGCCATAAAATTCGATGAAATTCCGCGTCACGTGCAAATGCGAAGGCGAGAGCCTGATCTCGGCACTGTCACCCCGCGTGCGCGCGCTGTTCTGATGAATGTTGTTGCCCAACCGCTGTCCCGAGGCTGTGACGGCAAGCACCGCCGGGTTGCGCAAAAATTCTTCTTTCAACAAATCATACTTATTGTTGCTCGTGCCGTTCATTTTGAGCAACACGATTTGATCGCGCTGGAAACCGGGATTGCGATCTTTCATAAAACGAAATTGCTGCACGGTCAAGGCGGTGCCGACGATCAACGCGATGGCGATGGCAAATTGCGCCACCACCAAAACGTTACGCAGCATCACTTTGCGGCCGCTGGCGGGCGTTTTGTCTTTCAAAACTTCGACCGCTTGAAACGAAGAGAGAAAGAGCGCGGGATAAATGCCGGCAACGAGGCCCAGCAAAAACGTAAAGCCGATCATGCCGGGCAACAGCGCGGGATCGCTGAACAAATTCAATTCCAACGAGCGGCGGCTGATCGTATTCAACAGCGGCAGCGCCACTTCGGCAAGGAGCACGGCAACCGCCAGCGCGATGAAAGCGAGAATCACTGACTCGCCCAGAAACTGCCGCGCAAGCTGGAGACGATGCGCGCCGACGGATTTTCGGACGCCCACTTCTTTCGAACGGCTGGAGGAACGGGCGGTGGAGAGATTCATGAAATTGATGGCGGCAATGAGGAGCACGAAAACGGCGAGCAGGGAAAAAACGAAAATATATTTGCCGTCGAATTTCTGCCAATTATGA
>SZPB01000252.1 GCA_030263535.1 Cytophagia bacterium CHB2 | reverse complement strand
CAAATCTCAAACCGCGAATGCACGCCAATAAACGCGAATTTTAAAATTAGCGAATATTCGCGTTTATTAGCGGTTCCCCAAATGAGTAAGTTATTTAAATGGCGTTCCTAAAAGGGCGCCGCAGGTTCAAACCTCCCCTCAATACGAACAAAGTTATTTTTGCGGTTATACTTACGCATTTTCAAGAACAGGCGGGTACGATACCCACGATATAATTGTCAGACAGCCGCGCGCGGCCGCGATTTTTCGCGTGTTCGCGGGGTTTTGCCCCAAACGCAGCGGCAGCGTTTGTCAGAAACATTTAACAAAAAATTTTCTGCGAACGCGCAAAAGTGTTGGTATTTCCTGGCGACAATCAAAATCATGTGGGCGTGCCGGGGGAAAATTTTTGCATGGGCATAAAATTTTTTGAAGGCATTGCCGGCATGTTGCAACAACGTCATAATTCGTTATCGGCGCTGATGGGACAGTGCGTTGTCCGTGGTGACTGGACGTCATATTTAGCCGCGGCTCGACTTTGCGAAGGTTTTGCCAGAGCCCGCGACCCAGGGGCTGGTTAGAGCGAAGAGGCGAGCTGCCGTAGGGCAACAGGGACTTGTACTTTTCAGTAGTAGTGACCACCTCCTTTGTGGCAGGAAAGCCGAAAAGGCAACCCCGACAAAGCCCTTCTGGACGGGCTTGGTTCCGACCCCATGCTACCAATTCTCCACAACCACCGGCACGGCAAGCCCACCCGCCTGTTTTCTTGAAAAATGATTTTCAACGAGATTGACCATGCTTCGTTTCGAATGGCATCGGCGAAGCCTGGATTCGATTTGCTCGGGTTCAGTTTAGATTCGTTAATCTGCCGTGACTCAACATTTTGGAGGTTTTCATCATGAATAAGCTAACATCTCGGCTTTCCTTTTCCTGGCGGTCATTGTGCTGCTCGCCCCGAGGAGGGTTTGGGATGAGTATCGCGTTTCTCGGTTTTTGGGCGTTGCTGGTGAACGTGTCTGACGTTCAAGCGCAATTGCCGTTTCATGGCGGCCGCGGCCCGACGTTCGTCCGCTCCGCCTGGAATTTGGAACCTGGTTACTTAACGCTGTATACTCACACCCGCTTTTATGGCAAAGTGGTCAATGCACCTGCGGCGGCGCCGAAAACAGGAACAACAGCGATTGCCTATTGGAATGTGCAAGGCGGAGCAGCATTGAACTACGGAATCAGCCGGCATTTTGAGGCCTCACTCGTGCCTATGATTTACCAAGACACGAATCGCAGCGGTAAAGGCTTCAATATTCCCGACGACATTTTTCTCCGCTTAAAAATCGCCTCGTTGGGCCAGCGCGGCGCGACCATGAGTTACGGCATCGAGTTGGGCACGCGGTTCCCCACCGGAAAAACGCATAATATACCCTTTGAGTCTTACTCGGCGGGCAAATTCAGCTTCGGCGCCACCGGTATCGTATCCTTCGCGCGCGATCCGCTCTATCCCGAAGACGGCTTCAGCGCACATTTCAACCTGGGATACTGGAATCATAATGACGTCGGACAAATCCTAAATCCCTCATCTCCGGCGATTGCTGTAACAAAGATGACGCAGGAATTTCTTTACGGAGCGTCTATAATTATGCCGTCGGAGAAATTTAATTTTCGACTCGAGTTATTTGGTAGCGCCTTTATTAATGCGCCACCAACGACCGCCTTCAGTCGCACGCCGGTAGCATATATTACCCCGGGAGTCTCTTATAAGGCCTATCGTTGGATGAGCCTCGACGCCAGTTCGGACATCCGCCTGAGTGGCCAGCCGAGTGCGACGAGCGTGCCAGCTCGCATTTTCACCCTGCCGTCCTACTCGGCGTGGCGCGTGAGCCTGGGCGCAAAGATCACGCTCTTGCCGACCTCGCTGTACTCCATGAGTGAGCGCGATTTGCTCATGCGCAAAGCTGAAAGCCGGCGCGAACTGTTCGAGCAAATCATCAAGGAACAGCGCGAAACCGAATCCGCCGAAGCGGAATTGGAGCGCATTAAAGATGAACGCCGCAAAGCCGAACGCGAGCTGGAACGCCTGCGCCGCATTCTGGAAGGCGAAGCCCGGCGCCAGCAGCAAGACGGCCAAAACGGCGATGACGGCAGCCAACCGCCACAATGATGTAAAACCCTTGCACGGCTGATCGAATCAACTAGAACCGAGAAAAGCAATCCCCTCTCGTTACACTGGCGTGAAAAATTTGCGCCGGAACGCGAGAGGGGATTTTAATTTGGTTTGATCGTTGGCTGAAATCAATTGTTTTCCCCCAGTCTGATTGTTATTTTGCGCACTGGCCCTCAGCTTGTATGACTCCTATTGCCCTGTGCCATGAAAGACTATTCGGATCTGCGCATTTTGGTGGTCGAGGATGACCCCGATCACGCCCAACTCTTGACGCATCGCCTGCGCCGTGAATTCGCTGCGGACCTCACGCATTTTGCCACAGCCACGGCTGCTCTCGCGGTACTCGAACAATTCTCCTTTGATCTCATTTTGCTGGATTATTCTCTGCCGGATTTGAACGGCCTGGAACTTTTGCGCCGTTGCCGCGCCGCTCATCCGGAAGTGCCGGTGCTGATGATTACCGGCCAGGGCGACGAGCGCATTGCCGTGCAAGCCATGAAACTGGGGGCAAGTGATTACCTCGTTAAAGCAAATGATTACAGTGCTGCGGTGCCGCACGCCATTCGCCGGACGCTGGAGAGAAGCGCCTTGCAGCGCCGCCTGGGCGAAACCGAATCGCGCTATCAGCGTCTGGTGCAGAACGCGCTCATGGGCATTTTTCAAGCTGCGCCCGAAGGCCGCTTTTTGATGGCAAATGAGGCGCTGGTCAAAATGTTGGGATATAATAGCGAAGAGGAGTTGTTGAGCGTCGATATTCGGCAGGACTTGTTTCTCAACCCGGAAGAATTTGATGAACTCGGACGCAAAGTTGCTGAGCGCGAGGACGGTTGCGACGCGGTTTACACGCTGCGCAAGAAAGACGGCACTCCGATCGTGGTGAAGAAAAGCGCGCGCGCGGTGCGGGACGCCGAAGGCCGCCTCTCGCATCTCGAAGGCTTTATGCAAGACATCACGCAGCAGCAGCGCGCGGAATCGGAAAGCCGGCGGCTGGCAAATTTCCCCAAACTCAGCCCGCATTTCATACTCGAATTGAACGAATGGGGCGGCGTGCGCTATTTTAATCCCGCTACCGCGGAGTTTCTGCAAAGCTGTGGCAAAACCACGGAAGAAGTGTATGCCATTCTTCCCCCGGATTTGGCGGACCTCTGTCGTGACATGCTGGCCGCTGCCGCAACTGCGCCAGTATTGCATCGTGAAGTACATGTCGAAGGCCGCATCATTTTTTATGAATTTCATGCGATTGCCGACGAACGCATCATTCACGCGCACGGGTTGGATGTGACCGAGCAGCGCGAGTTGGAGCAGCAACTGCAGCAGGCGCAACAGCTCGAAAGCATCGGCCGTCTTGCCGGCGGCATTGCCCATGATTTCAACAATCTTTTGATGGGCATTATCGGCTATGCCTCGCTCATCAAAGACGAATTGGGGGCGCAGGATCGCCACTACAACGACATTTGCGAGATCGAAAACGCCGCGCAACGCGCTTCCGAGATCACCCGCCAACTGTTGCTCTACAGCCGTCGCGCCGCCGGCCAACCCGTTGAAGTCAACCTCAACGACGTGATTGCCGTGGCGCTCGATGCGCTTTCACACGGGCTGCCGCCCGGCGTGCGCTTGCGCCAGAAGTTGGGGGATGATCTTCCGGCAGTGTTGCTCGATCCCATGCAGTTTCATCAAGTGCTTTCGAATTTGATTGACAATGCTTGTGAAGCCATGTCGCAAGAGGGGGAGATTGTTTTGCAAACATATTTCAGCGAGCGCCAGGAAAGCGACGTGTTGACGCAAACGCCGGAAAAATCGGGGAGATTCGTGGTGGTGGCCTTGCGCGACAGCGGGGTCGGCATTGCCGCGGACAAATTACAGCTCATTTTTGAACCATTCTACAGCACCAAACACGTGGGCAAAGGCTCAGGCCTGGGACTGGCAACCGCCTACGGCATCGTGCGCACACACGGCGGCGTGATTCATGTGAAAAGCGAGCCGGGCAAAGGCACTGAGTTTAGGTTGTATTTTCCGGCGGTGTGAAGAGGTTTTTGGTGCGGAGGCTTTTCTAAAGTTCTCAGTGCTGCGACAAAAACTTCCTTAGATTCTGTTGGGCGTTATCATATTCTGCTTCATGATGAAAATAATTACCATAAAACAGAGCCTTTGTTTGTTCGCCTTGTATTTTATTTTGGCCTTTGTTGGATGGCCAACTATACTTGAGATGAAACTAATTTATGTATTGGAGAATGGGCTTTGGAATGCTTACAGCACAATGTTTTTCGATTCTATTTCTTGGCCTCATTTTTTGTTCGTTGTACTGGTAACCGCCCTGCTCATGCAGTTGGCGACCGTATTTATTGTGTTTGTTTGGAGAAAAGTGGGGAAAAGAAAACTTGCCATAGGCTTTGGTACAGTATTCTCCCTGGCACTATTTGATTTCGTTCTCGAACATCCAGCGCTGCTTGGATTTGACATTTTTTCCCAAAAACAATTGATACAAAATTTGCGTATGCATCAATTCGTTATCATGAATCTCTGGCTATCGAGGAAAAATTTGAGATCTACAAGTTAATTTTTGATGAATACAATCCGTGCTTTGTCTTGGATAGTCTGGCAAATGATGCAGGGCATCATTCCAAAAAGAGAAGATTCAAAATTCAATTGGAACCGGAATTACAGTATTTAATTGAAAAATATTGGCGCAACAGAAATCATCAAAGCAGCCTAATTTCTCAGATGACAGAAGGAATTGATGATAGGCAAATTGTTAAAAATGGATATATCGGCGTGATTACTTTCAGCCCCATAAAACGTATCGGGGACTTGGCCTACGTGGGGTACGATTTACATGTCGCCCCTTTCGGAAGTCACGGTGGCCTGTTTAAGCTTGAGAAAAAGAATGGGAAGTGGATAAAGAAAGAAATAGTCATTCAATGGGTTTCTTAAAGAACGCAAGCGTTAGACGGTTTGACAGTAAGGCCGGGCATAATTTTCGGGATTGTGGTGCAATAGTTAAGGGAAGTATCTGTAGATTTCTTTTCGGTGCAGAAACCGGACGAAAACAACAGTTTCATTCTCCAGCTTCAATCCGATCCGATAATTTCCAATTCGGATACGATAGTAATTCTCTCCGCCCTTAATCTGCTTGAGATTATTAATTGCCCCGGCATTCGGCGCCTGCTCAACTTCTTCAACAATTCTTTTTAAATGCTGCAGCAACTGTTTTTCGTTTATTTTCTTGAGGTCGCGGGCAAAGCTCTTTTTAAATTCAACGGTCACGCTTTCGCCTCAATTATTTTGTAAATTTCTTCCTTGCTTGCCGCTTTTGTGTTCTCGCCTTCTTTTATGGCATTGAGCAGGGCGATATCCTCCAACGCCTCTGCAAAAAGCTCCGAAAATAAAGCTCGTCTCTCCTCCAGCACTTCGATAAGCGCCGTCTTTAATACATTCTTCAGGCGGATTTCGTCCAAAATTACTTGGTCCATTTTAATCTCCGTAAAATAAGTTGGTGGACTATGGGCACAATCAACAATAATCAACGTTGTCAAAATATAGCATAAAATAAAAATTAAGCAATCATCCTTTGCAACACAGCATCATGAGCGTGAAGTCTGCAAAATAGAACCAATCACCAGAAGCTTCGCGTTAATGTAACCGGCGAACTATCATCAGTATTTCAACCAATCAAAAATCCTGGGCCTCGGCGACAATCAGCCGCTCGACTGTTTGAAAGCATTGCCGCATTCTCATCAAACGCAGGGCAATGAGCTTACAGATTGGACAAAGCAGCCAGCGCGGCCCGGAACCGTCGAATTTCATGTTCCAATGCACGCGCGTGCCTTCTGCTGTAGGCTTGAGCATGCCGGTGATGATGAGCTTGAGAAAGCCTCGGGAATAGCGAACCGTGAAATAATCAAACGGCCTCCAATCCAGAATCTCTTCGATGAAGCGATAGTGCGAACAGTGGTTGTGAGATCCTGCTCTGGTGCGTCCGTCTGGCCGCTCCTTCACCGCCCAGGATGATCCCTTCATCCAGATGGTACGCTTAGGAGGATCATTCAGCCAATCCCACACCGTGGCCGGCGAGGCCGGGAAATGATGGGTGAGGGCAACATCGGCTTCTTCCTCTTTCAGTAGAGTACGCCGGTCTTCAGTAAGCTCCTTGTATCGCGTGTCCAAGTTTATGCTATACGTCTGGATTTCACCCAGATGCTCGTAGCTTTCGAGTTCGGCATACATGGCGTTGGGCCATACTTGCATTTGCTTCATCGCAACCTCGGAGCACAGGACGTATCCGCGCCAGCCGGTGGCTTCGCTCACTTTGTTCTTGAGCAGGCGGTGCGCCAGGTTGATGCACGAGCCGATCGGCTTGTCGCGGCCCATGACTTCCTGCAGAACATATTCCCCGTAGTGGATGATAAATTTCAGATCCAGATTGGAAATTGCCTGGCAGGCATTGCATTCACAGGTGGCGTTCCGCTGCATCGTTTTTTGACGGTCCCGGAACGCCACGTATGTTGTCTCAATGAGTTCAAGCAGGGTCTCCCCGCGCCGCATTTTGGTTTGCGGCGTAAACGCGAACACGGCATCACCTTCGATTTCGATCAAAGTCAAGGGCGGCGTCAGTTGGCGAATGATGAGCGTCAAGATATTGTTCAAGATTCCCTGAACATGATCAAGCTCGTTGCTTACCATAAAGGATGTATAGCCGGAAATGTCTGCCAGAACAAAGTAACCTCGCTGGATCGATGAGGCCATTTGTCATTCTCCTTTTCGACTCGAAGTTCTATCAAACAGCATTTGAAAAAACGTTATTCGCTGCCATAGAATCAATCAATCACCAGAAGCTTCGCTTGTTGCAAATGCCCGGCAGCCTGCACACGCACAAAATAAACGCCCGGGGATAAACCCGAAATCGGCAGCACGATATTTTGCATGCCGAATTGCGCGAGACGAAACCGTTGTTGCCGCACTTGCCGGCCGAGAATATCAAACAGCGTGATCTCGTAAGCTCCCTGATGATTGATTTCAATGCGCATATTCGCCGCGGTTTTCGCGGGATTCGGCCAAATCTCGTGCAAGCGAAAAGCTGTGGGCAAATTTTGTTGTGCGACATTGTGGTCAGAAACGCCGACCGGGACATTCGGCGCGCCCGGCGTCGGCGTGGAAAATGACACCCAGGTGTTGCCGCCATCCGGTGTTCTGCCGTAAGAAGTGTCCGGCTTTTGCGGACCAAAACGCAACGAATCGATGGAAAAATTGCCCAAGGCTGTGGGCGCATATAAGCCGACACTCTCACCGTTCACGCTCAAAGCGAAATTCGTGTGCAGCGGCCCTTGCCCGGCCTCGTTATCCGCCCAAATTAACAGAAAGGATTTGCCCGGCATTGTCGTGTCGGGAAATTGCCATTTGGTGGTGTTGTCGAGATTGTCCGTCAAAAACATGCCGGCCAGCGAAACCGAGGTGTCGGCGGCATTGTAGATTTCCACCCAATCATCATAATCATCGTCCGCCGGATCGGTGATGGTGCGAAAGTTTTGCGCCATGAACTCGTTGATCACCAGCGGAAATGTTGCGGCTGGCCTTGGCGAGACGAGAGTGATCTTCTGAAACGGCGCGGTGTCGGGATAAATCGACCACGCGCCCGCCGTGCCTTGCACGCGCAGATAAAACTCCACGGATTTGTCCGGCGCTTGCCCGAAAATCCTGCCGGCCCACAAACCGTCTTGCGCGCCGCCGTCCAGATGCAGGCCATCGTCATACATCGCGGCCAGCACGCTGGGCCCGCCGCCGACGCTGTACAGCAGATCAACGCGCGGCGGGGTGGCGCCGTTATCATCAACCTGGCATGTGACGAGAACATCCTGGCCGGGGGCGGGATTTTGCGGACTCCATTCGACTGCGATGATTTCCGCAGGCAGCGGCCCTTCTTGTAATTGCTGCATCGCGCTGGCATGCCGGGTTTGAATGAACGGCCGGATGCCGTATTCCACATGCCGGCCCCAGGCAACGTCAAGCGCTTGCTGCCAATCCGAATAAGAAAAACCATAATCGCGAGGATAATACGTATCGCCCTGCACCCACGGGCCGGCCAGCGTTTGCCATTGGTTGAATTTGGGTTCATGCGCCGCCAACGTGAATGCGCCGTTCAAAACCTCTTTGAGATAAAACGAATATAGATTCCGATAGGCAGGAATATTCAACACGCGCGTGACCAGCGGCCGCGGCTCGGAGGGATGGCCGAAATTGTAAATATCGCGTGTGCCCCAATCGCCGCCGACGAAGTCGATGCCGTAGGTGTTGTCATAATCATATGGAATGAATTCGAATTTGCCGCTGACGGTGTTGTGATAGAGATAATAGTTGTTCTGCAAATACCAATAATCATCCCAGCTCCCGAGCAGCGTGTTGACTGCCAAATACTTTAGGAACGCGCGCACATTGAAGCGTTCTTCAATAGCGCGGGCAAAATCCGCGTCGCTGGTGTTGTTGAGAAACCCGATGAAACTCACCAAATCGGAATAATCATCGATCTCTTCGTTGATTTCCAACTCATAAGCGCGATCACGGCTGTTGCGCATTTGTTTGTAGGCGTCTTGATTCGGGCCAAGCCAGGTGAGCGGCGCAGGATACAGGCATTTGTAGAAGTTGCCATCGTTGTTGCCAAAGCGGTCGAGAATAAAATTCTCATCATAATGCTCGACGATGACATACAAGCCGTAATATTGGCCGTTAATGTAAAGCGCGGCATATGCGGTGCGCGCAGCGGGCACGCCGCTTTGATTGAACAAATCCCAGCACAGCCGCGAGCGCATGATCGCCGGATCGTTATGCTCGCCGTTGACGTTCAGTTTTTCCAGGCCATAGAGCTTTTGCCCGCGCACGTATTCGTTGAGATCGAGTTTGAATGATTTCTTTTGAGCATATCGCGAGGTGTTGCCGCGCAGGCGAAATCCCACCGGTTCCAGCGTATCGCCGGCGATGACGTCGTTTTTGAAAATCAGTCGCGCCGGAAACAGGCTGTCACTCTCGGCGTTGGCAATATTCAAAATGTAGTCAAGGTGTTCCTGGGCGAGATCGACTTGAATGATGGCGACGGCATTGCTATCAAAAATTTTTGCGCTTTCTTCACGGTAGTTGCTTTGCGCATATGCGGCGGCGAAGCTGAAGATCAAAAAGATGGCATAAATCGCTGGGCGGCATTTCGTCACAGTAAATTCCTTCCATTTCATATTCATTCTCCCAAACAAACCTGCACAAACTTACTTCAATTTGCATAGCTCTCTCACTTTGGCATTCTACCTGTGCCAGTTGCCGTGAAATGCTCGGCACAGTATATGAAACTTCACAAGATTCTTGCAGAATGACAAAAGGGCTGAGCAACGCTTTGGAGGTGGTCGTATATCAGTAAGCTGCCTTCGACAGGCTCAGGCAGCGGATGCCGGCTTCGGTGAGCCTGGGCTGAGATCGTTGGCTGAGCTTGACG
>SZPB01000251.1 GCA_030263535.1 Cytophagia bacterium CHB2 | reverse complement strand
CGGCAAGCCGTGTTGCGCAAGCAATGTTTGCTTGTAGTAATCATTTTCTTCGACAAGTTCCTGCATGCGACGCAAACGGCTCAATGCCGGCGCCACCAGTGCCGCGATTTGTACCAGCAGCGTCACGACAATTTCGCCCGCCACGAGTCTCTCCGTTTTCACCGCAATGAGCGCGCCGATAATTTCATCTCCCGAGACAATCGGCGCGCCGGCTGCGCTGAATGCCGCGCTGCCGAGCAACGCCAATCCTGGAAAACGATCATCTTCAGCCAACCACGGCGAAAGCAGCGGCGCACGATGTTTAAAAATCCAACCGGCGAGCATGCGTTGCAATTGGCGCAGCGTGTTGTCGCTATGTTCTTGCTCGGCGTCATGGCGCACCAGCGTGTGAAACAAGCCGGAAGACGTGACTTCGGTTTCAGCGTGGCCCGGGTTGAGCAACATCAAAGCGGCGCCGGCTGCGCCGCTAATCTCGGTCGCTGTTGCAACGGCTTTATTCAAAATTGTATCAACATTCGGCGCGGCAATTATTGTTTGCGCCAGACGATTGAGCGCCTGCAACGCAGCGAGGTTCTCTTGTAAGCCGGCGGTGTTTGTCTCTGCCATAAAAAATCCTGCATCGCGATTGAATATTCGATTTTGCTGCCTTGCACATTAAGCTTTTATTCAGGCAATGTCAAGGCAGCAAACCGATCGCGCCGCCGCGGATTCACAAAATTCCCCTTGGAATTCGGCGGCAATGCGCTATCTTTTTAGTGAAATTTATATGATCGAGGCCGCTATGGCAGCGCATTTTTGTGTTAGGGATTGTACCGAATTGAGCCGCGTGCTTAATCTGAGCAACAGCATCTCCCGGCGAAAGTTGAGACGAAGTATCATGTTTCTGCTGTTGCAATTGGTTTTTTTGTGCGATTCGGGTTTCAGTCAAATCGAGCGGCCGCGGGCGCCGGAGTTCGCGTTCAGCCAGTTTCGTTTGATTCCGATTCATCCGGCTGGTCGCCCCGCAAGCATGGGCGGCGCATTTATCGGCATTGCCGACGATGCCACCGCCGCTGCGATTAATCCCGCCGGCTTGAGTTTTCTCACGACGCCGGAAATCAGTTTGAGCCACTGCGCTAGCTGGCAGACATATGATTTTCCCGTGAGTCGTCGCGTGCAAAGCGAGGGTGAGCAGCGGCAATATGAACCGGTTTTCGATCAAACCCTCGTTAATGTCATCTATCCGCAATGGGGTTTCACCTTCGCCGTCTTTCGCCAAGTGGCCTTCCGTTCGGAATTCAGTTTTGATCGCCAGCAATTTGTGACAATCAACGCCAATCGCCCGCTGAGCATCGCGGAACAGTTCGGCGCTTCCGGCAATTTCGCGGGACGCACGAGCGAGCATTATTCCGAAGTTATTCATAATGCTTTTGTCGTCGCAAAAACGCTGCAACCTCGCGTGCACGCCGGCCTGGCGTTGCGCACAACGCAATTGCGGTTGCGCCTCGATGAACGCCAATACTTCGAGCCCGCTCTCTGGTTGCAGACGAAATTCAATGTGGCGCCGGATCAAATCACACCGCCGCGTGTCGAAGCGCTTTATCGCATCGATCATGTGCATCGCAATCAATTCAAAGCGAGTTTCAGTCTCGGGTTGCTTTTGGAAATCACCTCGAGTTTATCGCTTGGCATTGTTTATGACAACCTGCCGTCGTATGACGTTGAAAATCATCTCATCTACCCCGCATATACCTTGCCTGATCGCACGCCGAACGACGGTCTTGATGATGCCGTCTTTTTTAAACCGGAAGAGAAACGTTTACCGTTTACGCTGAATCTTCCGGATCATTGGGGTTTTGGCTTGAGTTGGGAGACCAGCAGCCGTTTGCTTTGTGCGGCGGATGTCTTGCTTTATCGCAGTCATTATTTGCTGCAAGGCTTGAATTTTGATTTGCCGCAAGATGATAGTCCGGAGGCCGGCTCCCGCTATCGTGATTCCGACGGTGAAGACGACGTTCGTATCAAAAATCATTTAGCGCTGCGCGCCGGTTTGGAGTATCGCCTGGCGGAGCTTGGCAAAATTTGGCTGCTGCGCGCGGGGTTTTATACAGAGCCGAATTTTGGGTTGCAGGCCGCTTCGCGCGATTCCAATCTGCAGCGCGAATTTCCGGATAAATCTGGCTTCGTTCATGTGACCTCCGGCGCCGGCGTTGTGCTCAACAATAAAGTCCGCTTCGAAGGGAGTGTTGACATTTGTCCGGCGCTCGGGCAGATCGGTTTCATCGGATCCACTGTGTTGAGATTGTAACATGACTTTACGAGCGGGCCGGTTTTTTATTGCACTTTTGAGCGTTGTGCTGCTCCCGGCAATTTCGGTGAGCGCGCAATGGTCAACGCATTATTTAAACGGCCTGAAAAAAGTCGATGAGAATCAATGGCAGGAGGCGGCAAACGAATTTCGCGCGGCTATTGCGATCAAAGCCGGGCCCAAGCGCAATGCCGTGAGTGAAGTCGGGCTGATTCCGTTTGATTATTTTCCGCATTATCAGCTCGGGCGCGCATTATACTTTCTGGGAGATTATGCCGCGGCAGTGGAGAATTTCGAACGCGAACTTGGCTATGCAGCAATTTCGGAAAGCCGGGCAGATCACAACAATTTGCTGCGCCTGCAGGAGACGGCAACCGCGCTGCTGAAATTGAGAAGAATTGAAACCACGAAAATTCCCTGGACGGATTTGCTGAATGCCAGCGCAAGCCGGGCAGAAAGCGGGGCGCGCAAAAGCATTGATTCACTGTTATCCGCCAATCCTGTCTTTGACGATGAGGGTCGCAGGCAAATTATGCGTTGGTTTGCGGAACATCCTGCGCCCGCGACCGGCACTCGCCCGAGTTCACCCGCCCTGACAGAATCGGATTCTTTGGCATTGCTGATGCAAGCCGCGCAAGCGGCCTATCTGCAGGGCCGCTATTTTGAGGCTTTGCAGCACTTCGAGCGTTTGCGCCAACTCGCGCCGAATGATGCTGTTGTTGCGGCATGGCAGCAGCGCGTGCAATTTGAAATCGCGCAGCTTAACGCGCCTGCCGCCCAACAAACCGCGCGCAGCGATACAATCACAAAAACCGAATTCGTGCGCGCCGGTTCGCCGGTTTTGGTGATTCGTGAGCCGGAAGCAGCCAACACCAGCATGCGCGCCGGGCAGCTCACGGTGCGCGGTTACGCCAAGGACGATTCCGGCATTGCTGCAATCATGTTTGCCGTGAATGGCGCAGCAATCCCGTTGCCGCCGGCCGAAAAGCAAGCCCTGCTGAAGCCCGATGCGGAAGGCAGATATAATTTTTCAATTAAAATTCCGTTGCGCCTGGGTGAAAATGAAATCGTTGTGACCGCGTATGATCTCGATCGCGAGCAACACGCCAGCACGGAACGGTTGCGTCTGCGCCGCTTGCCGCCGCTTTATCGCACCGCGCAATTTTGGCTGATCAGCGGCGTGGGCCTGGTGCTGGTGTTTGGCGCGCTGGTGGGAAACCGTATGATTCGCAATCGCATTGCATTTGTGCATCACTACAACCCCTACATTGCCGGCGCGCCCATTCGTACCGCGGAAATGTTCTTTGGCCGGCAACAGTTACTCGAACGCATCTTGTGTACGTTGCCCAATAATAGCTTGATGGTGTACGGCCCGCGCCGTATCGGTAAAACCTCGGTGCAGCATCAACTACTGCGCTTATTGCAGGAGCGCGAGGATCCGGTTTACCGCTTTGTGCCGGTGTTCGTAGATTTGCAGGGGGTTCCCGAAGAATTCTTTTTTGCGCATGTGATCGAGGAATTGCGGGAGCAACTTGGCGCGGAGATCGCAGCGGCCGCGCCGAAACCGGTTGCCCGCGCCGGTTATGGCCCTCGCGAGTTTGCCAATGATTTACGCAAAATCATCGGCCTGCTGCAGGCGCAACGACACGGCGCATGGGCGGCAAACAAAAAGATTCGCCTGGTTCTACTGCTTGAAGAAGTCGACGAGCTGAATCGCTATAGCGAGCGCACCAATCAGCATCTGCGTTCGATTTTCATGAAATCCTTCAGCGAGAATCTCGTGGCCGTGTTGACCGGCAGCAACAGTCGCAAACAGTGGGAAAGCGAATCAAGTCCGTGGTACAATTTTTTCGAACAGGTTGCCCTGCCGTTGTTGACGCGCGAGGAGACATTGCGGCTCATTCATGAACCGGTGAAAGGGTTTTTCAAATTTGACCCGGACGCGGCCGAGAAAATCTGGCTGCTTTCAGAGGGGAAGCCGTTTCTCGTGCAAAAATTTTGCGTGCGGCTGGTGAACCGCGCCATCGAGGCGCGACGGCGGGTCATCCCTGCCAGCGAAGTTGAGGCGATCCGCCTGGAAGTGGGGGAAGAAACGGCATAAACGCTGAAGAATAAATTCGATTCGTGACTTCAAAGGCAATGAGAAAAAAGCAGCAACAACAAATCAATCCGTTCGTCATCGGCCAGTGGGTGCGCGGGGAAAAATTTTTTGGCCGCGAAGATTTGATGGCGGAATTGCTCGAAGGCAGCCGCTCCGCCGTTTGGGTCGCAGGGTTGCGGCGCATGGGCAAAACCTCGCTGCTGCGCGAAATCGAGCGACGGGTTTTGCAGAATGCCCAATCGCCCTATTTACCGGTGTATTGGGATATGGAGGGCGCGAGCGATGATGCCACGTTGCGCGAGAGCCTGCTCGCGGCGCTAGATGAAACCTCGGGCCGTTTCGCCGCTGAAACCGATTGGGAAAAAACAAGGACGCCCGAGCTGCTGCGCAAAATTCAACAGGCTGCACGGCTGCAACAAAAAACATTGTTGTTGCTATGTGATGAAGTCGAAGCCTTGCTCGCCGTCGCGCAAGACGATCCACACGTGCTCGCGCGCCTGCGGCGCGTGATGCAAGGCAGCGAGAGGATGCGCTGTCTCATTACAGCGACGCGCCGCCTCACACGCCTGGAAACGCTTGCTGCCACGGAAACCTCGCCGTTCTTGCACGGCTTCACGCCGCCGCTTTATCTTCCACCTTTGCGGGAAAATGAATGCCAGGCGCTGCTCCGGCAAGGGGGATTTTCAGAGCCTTTGCAGGCTGAACTTTACCGCCGGAGCGGCGGGCATCCTTTCTTGATTCAGGTTCTGGCAAAACGCATGCTCGAGTTTGACGATCTTGAAGCGGCGTTCAGCAGCATGCAACACGATGACGCCTTGCTGAATTTTTTCAGAGTCGATTATCAGACTTTGCAGCCGGTTGAGCAAGCGCTGTTGCGTCGCTGCGCGCAAAGCGATTTGGCGTCAAGTGAAACGACCACCAACACGGTTTCACGCACAGCTTTGCAAACCCTGCGCGCACTCGGGCTTTTGTTGGTACAAGACGGCAAGCCGCATTTGCGCTCGCCGTTGCTCAAAACGTGGCTGTCCGCGGTAGCGGCGGATGATGCCACGAATGTGATCACGGCGCCGGCCTGGCGCGCATTGCAGCGCGGCGACCGCATCGGCGCATATGAAATTCTTCATGAAATTGCGCGCGGCGGCATGGGCGTGGTTTATTGCGGCCGCGATGTACATTTGCAACGCCTGGTCGCGCTCAAGCTCATCCACCCGGAGGCCACACGCGAAGCGTCGCAGCGCGCTCGGCTGCTGGCGGAGGCGCGCGCCCTCTCGCAACTCAATCATCCCAACATCGCCGTGATTTATACGGTCGAGTTCATCGGCGAGGCGCCGTGTTTGTGCATGGAATATCTTGCGGGAATGCGTCTGGATGACTGGGCGCACAATCCTGAAAAAAAATTCGCGGAGAAACTGGAGGTGGCGCGGCAAATCGCTTCAGCTCTGGCGGCAGCGCATCGCGCCGGCATCATTCACCGCGACCTTAAGCCGAGCAACATCATCGTCAATGCGCAAAATCATGCCAAGCTGCTTGACTTCGGTATCGCGCGAAAAGTTGATGCGGCGGAACGTTTAACGCAAACCGGCCAAATGCCCGGCACGCCCGCTTACATGTCACCCGAGCAAATCAGTAATCTCGAGGTGGATGAACGAAGCGATGTCTTTTCCTTGGGGGTCTTGTTTTATGAACTGTTCACTGGCCAACGGCCTTTCTCAGGCGACAATTTTTTTGCGCTGGCTTATGCCATCGTGAATGAAAATCCGATTTCAATCGAATCCTGGCAGATCAATTTACCGGAAGATTTGGTGAACTTGATCAAGCGTTCACTGCAAAAATTGCCGCAAAAACGCTTTGCCGATGCGCAAGAACTGCTGCTCGCGCTCGAGCAAGTCTCAAAAAAAGCTTGACTTTCCTGGGGCAAATCATTATATCGTATGCCGTTTATAAAATATAGATAATGTAATCTCAAGGAGGAGTGATGACTGGAGAAATCGGTCAAGTTGCCGGAAAAATTTGGCAAGCCTTGCAAGGCAAGGAAGATATGACGCCGACGAATCTAAAAAAAGCGACGGGTGCGGACGATAAGCTATTGTGGCTCGCGCTGGGCTGGTTGGCGCGTGAAGACAATATCGATATTGCCAAAAACAAATCGAGCTATAAGATCAATCTGAAAGCGAAATGAGAGCTCCGGCGCGTTTGCGAGCCCGGAAGGTAATTTGTCAGTTTGATGAATTATGAATTCCGAAGTTTCCCAGCCCTTTGCCGGGCGGAATGGCTCACGATTTTCGCCGCTGCGCAGACTCACCCCGCGCCAGCGGCGATTTTATTTTATAGCGATTATCCTGACTGTTTTGTTCGGCGGCGGTTGGTGGTTGATCTTCGACGGCTTGCCGAGTGCGGAGGAAATCCGCGCGTATCAACCGCAATCCACGGCGCCAGCCGGCAAAATCAATTGGGAGCGGCGATTCACGTCGCCAATTCGGCTCTGGGCGCCGGCCTCAAAGATTTCGAACAAGCTGAAACAGGCCGTCATCGTCAGTGAAGACGATTTGTTTTATCAGCACGATGGCCTCAATCTCGACATGATGAAAGAATCATTCGAGAAAAATCTCGCCAAAGGCCGTTACGTGCGCGGCGCGAGCACGATCACGATGCAATTCGCGCGCAATGCGTTTTTGCACAAGCAAAAAACCCTGCGCCGCAAAGTACGTGAGATCATTCTCACGCGCCGCATTGAAAAAACGCTTTCGAAAGATCGGATCTTGGAGTTGTATCTCAATATCGTCGAATGGGGCGACGGCATTTATGGCGCAGAGGCGGCGGCGCGGTTTTATTTCGGCAAATCCGCGGCTCATCTCGATTGGGCCGAGGCTTCACTGCTGGCGGGCATGCTGCCGAATCCCAAATACTTCAATCCTTATAAACGGATGAAGGCCTGCCAGCGCATGCAGAAGCGGGTCCTTTGGCTGCTGCAATTGCATCGCCACCTCACTGCGGAGCAGGCGCAGGCTCTGGAAGTGTCGGGCGTTCCGCTCGCGCAACGCGGCGTAGCGAAAGCGCCGCCGGCCGAAGTGGAAGCCGCAGCCAGCGACACGCTGGAAGCGGCGGAACTGTTGCGCACGATTGATTCATTGGCAATCCCGCCGAGCTCAACACCAGCCGCGGAAATACCGCAGGTTATCATGACGCTGGACAGCACGATCGACAGTTTGAATGCCGGAGCGCAATCCGACTCCAGTGCCCTTAAAAATTGAAAACACCGTTTCATCTCATAACTTGAACCAGAGGAGTTTGTTTCATGGCAGCAGCTTCCGATTTTCGCAATGGCATGGCGATCTTGCACAACAACGATGTTTGGGTAATCGTCGAATTTCAGCATTTTAATCCGGGAAACTGGCGCGCAATGGTGCGCACAAAATTAAAGCACGCCAAATCCGGCCGGGTCGTCGACCACACTTTCCGCATGTCTGATAAGATCGAAGAAGTCCAGCTTGAAGAAAAAGACATGCAATATCTCTACGAGGCCGACAACAATCTTTATTTTATGGATAATGAAACGTACGAGCAGACCTTCATCTCAGGAGATTTGCTGGGCGACCAAAAACGTTTCTTGAAGGAAGGCAATATCTGCCACGTTATGTTTTATGAAGGCAAAGCCATTTCCGCGGAACTGCCGTTCTTCATCGAATTCAAAGTTACCGAAGCCGAGCCTGCGGTGAAAGGCGATACCGCCACCGGCGTCATGAAAAACGCGGTGATTGAAACCGGCGCCAAAGTGCAGGTGCCGCTTTTTATCAAAGAAGGCGACAACATCAAAATCGACACCCGCACGGGCAAATATTTGGAGCGGGTGAAGTAAATTTTGTTTTGAAATTTTTGAGGGTTTGGAAAGATCGGCAACGGCTCTGCCGTTGCCTTTTTATTTCAAATGGTAGGAGAATCCAAATGAAAAAGCGTCGAATACAGCACCGTCTAACAAACTCAGAGTCCGTCAGGCGGCGATCGCAAGAATTTCCGGCATGGTGGGAAAAATGATGGTACCGTTCATCCGTCAAATAGATGGTATTGCCAAATCGATCCTGGACTTTCTCGCGCATCGCAATCTCCCCTCAAAAATTGAAACGAAAAACTACGCAAAAACGGTTAAAAGATTCTTCACTCCGCTTTCAGCGCAGGCAGCAACGGAATGCGCGCCGAGAAATGGACCGCCACCAGGCTGGCAAATATGCCGCTGGCGAACACGGCCAGCAACGTCAATGCAAGCGAGAACCAGGGAACTTGCGCGCCGCTGGCGGCAAGATGCGGAGCAATGGCGAGCAGAGCAGATAAGCTTCCCAGCACGAGGCCGGTGAAGATCAAAAAACCGTTCTCAAACAACAGCATGTGGCGCAGCGTTGCCTCACGAAATCCGAAGGCGCGCAACGTGGCCAACTCGCCGCGGCGTTCGATCACATTGCGCAACAGAATGATACCCAATCCGAGCGTGCCCAGCAGCAACCCCAGCCCGCCGAGCGTCTGGAAGACGGAGAGATAAGTATTTTCGACTACCTGAAAGCCCGCCAGCTTTTCACTGGTCAGTGTGGCATCGAAGCCATAATCACTCAAATCGCGTTCGAGCGCCTGCGCGAGAGCTTGCGCCTGCGCCAGCGGCGCTTCCAGCAGAAAATAGGAATACCCGCTTTGACCCGGAAAGTGCTTCACAAAATTCTCTTCCGAAATCAAAATTTCGCTTTGAAAAATGCTGGATTGCAGCAAAGCGACAAACCGCAGTTTGATTTCCTCGCCGAATTCGTTCTTCATCACAAAATCCTTCCCCAAGCCCAAATGTAAAATCCAGCGCGCAGAATTATAATCGCCGATAGCTGGAATCACGCCCGGTTCTGATTCCTGTTCGAGTAAAGGCCACGGATTTGCGGCAGCGCCATCAAGCGTTTCTTGAAACGCGAACCCACCGCGCTCGATTTGCGCCGCCGGTACGCCGAGAATGCGGGGCTTTTGCGGGCGATAAAGATTCAAACAGCTCGCGTCCTCACCGGGCAGCAAGCGCATGGGGATCACTTGTGAAAGATGCGCCAACGCCGAATCGTCTTCTGCAATTCCCAATTCCGATCTACCGCCCTCCGTATTCAAATCCTGGTGCAAGGGCACAGCCGATTCCGCAACCAGGGTAAATCCGCCGCCTCCGGAATTTTTGAGCAGCACTTCAGCGCCAAATTCGCGGCGGCTCGCGCC